>JBATNB010000565.1:0-2812 GCA_049290135.1 Rhizobiaceae bacterium | reverse complement strand
GCTGCACGACCTGGAGCGTGTCGAAGGCGGGCGCGGCCTCGGCGGCGCGCGCCGGGGCGGCCGCCAGAGCTGTCGCCCCCGTCAGCAAGGCCGCCTTCAGGTGACGGGAAACACAGGCAGCGGGCTTGCGCCCGTGCATCCACGGCTTTCTCGCCGGCATGGTCTTTGTCCTCTTCGCCGCCCGATTCGAAAGACCGCCCTGGAACGCGCTCCTCTGTCGGCCAAGGCCCCGGGAGCGTCGCGAATCAGCAAACCATAGACGAGGGGCGAATCGGCGTGAAGAAGGCGGGTGGCCAAAAAAGAAAAAGGGCGATTTGTCAATCGCCCTCATTCAACATCTAGTGTCTATCCGCCGGAATATCAGTATCTGTAGTGTTCCGGCTTGAACGGACCGGCCGGCGTGACCCCGATATAGGACGCCTGTTCGTCGCTGAGCGTGGTCAACTGCGCGTTGAGCTTGGCCAGATGCAGCCGCGCGACCTTCTCGTCGAGGTGCTTGGGCAGCACATAGACCTTGTGCTCGTACTGGCCGCCGCGGGTGAACAGCTCGATCTGCGCCAGCACCTGGTTGGTGAAGGAGGCGCTCATGACGAAGCTCGGATGGCCGGTGGCGTTGCCGAGGTTGAGCAGCCGGCCTTCCGACAAGAGCAGGATCTTCTTGCCGCCGGGGAACTCGATGAGGTCGACCTGCGGCTTGATGTTGGTCCATTTCAGGTTGCGCAGCGCGGCGACCTGGATCTCGTTGTCGAAATGGCCGATGTTGCCGACGATGGCCATGTTCTTGAGCTTGCGCATGTGGTCGATGGTAACCACGTCCTTGTTGCCCGTCGTGGTGATGACGATGTCGGCCGTCGGCGCGGCGTCGTCGAGCGTGACGACCTCGAACCCGTCCATGGCCGCCTGCAGGGCGCAGATCGGATCGACCTCGGTGACCTTGACGCGGGCGCCGGCGCCGGCGAGCGACTGGGCCGAGCCCTTGCCGACATCGCCATAGCCGCAGACCACGGCGACCTTGCCGGCCATCATCACGTCGGTGGCGCGGCGAATGCCGTCGACGAGCGATTCGCGGCAGCCATATTTGTTGTCGAACTTCGACTTGGTGACGGAATCGTTGACGTTGATGGCCGGGAAGGGCAGCTGGCCCTTCTTCTGCAGCTGGTAGAGGCGATTGACGCCCGTGGTGGTTTCCTCCGTCACGCCCTTGATGGCGGCGCGCTGCCGGGTGAAGAACCCGGGCGTCGCCTTCATGCGCTTGGCGATCTGGGCAAACAGGATTTCCTCTTCCTCCGAGCCGGGATTGGTCAGCACGTTCTCGCCGGCCTCGGCGCGGGCGCCCAGGAGGATGTAGAGCGTGGCGTCGCCGCCATCGTCGAGGATCATGTTGGAGGGCTCGCCATCGGGCCACTGGAAGATCCGGTCGGTGTATTCCCAGTAATCGAGCAGCGATTCGCCCTTGACGGCGAACACCGGCGTTCCGGTCGCCGCGATGGCGGCGGCGGCATGGTCCTGGGTGGAGAAGATGTTGCAGGAGGCCCAGCGCACGCTGGCGCCCAGCGCCTGCAGCGTCTCGATCAGCACCGCCGTCTGGATGGTCATGTGCAGCGAACCGGTGATGCGCGCGCCCTTGAGCGGCCTGGCCTCGCCGAATTCCTCGCGGCAGGCCATCAGGCCGGGCATCTCGGTTTCGGCGATGTCGATTTCCTTGCGGCCCCACTCGGCGAGGCTGATGTCCCTGACAACGTGATCGGCGGTCATTCCGGGCTCCTGTCAAACAAAAGGGCGCGCAATCGCGCGCCTCGGCTGGCGGCCGGATAGCAGATCGGGCCGCCATTCGCAACAGGATATAAAGAAATCCTTATTCCTTGATCCAGTCAGGCCTCCTCGCCGAACCGGTCGGCGACCAGTGCCGACAGCGCATCGAGCGCGGCCTGTGCCTGCGGACCGCTGGCGGAGACGCTGATGCAGCAGCCCGGGCTCGCCGCCAGCATCATCAGGCCCATGATCGATGTGCCGCCGACGCTCATCCCGTCCCTGGAGACGGTGATGTCGGCGTCGAATTCGGAGGCGACCTGGACGAATTTCACCGAGGCGCGGGCGTGAAGGCCGCGCATGTTGACGATCTCCATGTCCCGCACGATCGGATCGCTCATTTCGTGCCGAGGACCTCGCTGGCGACATTGATGTACTTGCGGCCCGCCGCCTGCGCCGCGCACAGCGCATCGGCCATGTTGTCGGCCGTGCGCACGCTGGCCAGCTTGATCAGCATCGGCAGGTTCATGCCGGCCACGACCTCCACCTCGCCATTGCGCATCACCGAGATGGCGAGGTTCGACGGTGTGCCGCCGAACATGTCGGTGACGACGATGACGCCGTTCCCGGTGTCGACGCGCCCGACCGAGGCCAGGATGTCCTGGCGGCGCAGTTCCATGTCGTCGTCCGCGCCGATCGACACGGTCTCGAACTGCTTCTGCGGCCCGACGACGTGTTCGACGGCGTTGCGGAACTCTTCGGCGAGGCGTCCATGCGTCACCAGCACGAGTCCGATCATGAAGGGGCTGCTCCTGCGTGAAGCCGGGCAACGGAATGCGCCGGCGGCCGCCGTTCGCGGCGGGCCGCTATCTTGGCGAGGCAGGGGGCGAAGACAAGCCTAAAAAGCGGGCGCTCGGCGCAATTTTGACGCACCGGACCGCGCAGCCAAGCTTTCGAGCCAGGCTTCAGTCGCACCGGCGGCCGCCTCGATGTCGCCGGACGACAGGCGCAGGCGCGGCAGGACGAGGCCGAGCAGGGACAGCGGCGGCGCATCGTCCAGGCG
>JBATNB010000564.1:0-3795 GCA_049290135.1 Rhizobiaceae bacterium | reverse complement strand
GGTGGAGAGCCGGCCCGGGCACACCGAGTTCTCCTTCGTCATCCCCGATGACGGGGAGGAACAGGCCCGCCCGGGCAATGGCGGCCAATGACGGCAAACGCCGCCGGGCGCGCGCAATCGCGCTTGCAATTTGCCGCGCCCGCCTGTAGGGAACGCCTCGCTTCGGCGGCCCGCGCGGCCGCCGCGACCGTTGCCGGTCATGCGCGCCCGTAGCTCAGCTGGATAGAGCACCAGACTACGAATCTGGGGGTCAGAGGTTCGAATCCTTTCGGGCGCGCCATTTCCCCGCCGATCCGTCCCTCACTCCGTCTCGCCGTTGCGCTGCGCCAGCAGCCGGTAGATCGAGCGTTCGCTGACGCCGAGGCGCTCGGCCAGATCCTGCCGCCTGCCGCCGTGGCGATCGATGAGCTTCTCGACATAGGCGTCGCGCAATTGATCGAGCGTCGGTTCGGTCTCGAAGGTCAGCACGATGGCGTCCTTGCCGGAGGCGCGCTTGTCGGGAAGCGAGATGTGCTCGGGCAGGATGCGCGTGCCGCCGGCCGAGACCAGGAAGGCCCGCTCCACGACGTTGCGCAGTTCGCGGATGTTGCCGGGCCAGTCATAGGTGTTGAGCGCCCTGAGCGTCGACGGGGCGAAGCTCTTGGCGATGTTGCGCGAGAATTTGCGGTTGGCCAGCAGGTGCTCGGCGAGCGCCGGGATGTCCTCGCGCCGTTCGCGCAGCGGCGGCACATGGATGTCGAACGCCGTCAGCCGGTAGAAGAGGTCGCTGCGGAAGGCGCCCCCGGCGGCCATTGCGCGCAGGTCGCGGTTGGTAGCGGCGACGAAGCGGACATCGGCGTCGAGGTCGAGCGTGCCGCCCAGGCGCCGGTACTTGCCGGTCTCCAGCACGCGCAGCAGCTTGGCCTGGATCGCCGGGCTGATCTCGCCGATCTCGTCGAGGAACACGGTGCCGCCGGCGGCGACCTCGATCAGTCCGTCCTTCTTGCGGTCGGCGCCGGTGAAGGCGCCGCGTTCGTGCCCGAACAGTTCCGATTCGAACAGGTTTTCCTGCAGCGTGCAGCAATCGATGGCGACGAAATGGCGGGCCGAGCGGTGCGAATTGGCGTGCACGGCGTTGGCGACCAGTTCCTTGCCGACGCCGCTTTCGCCCTGGACGAGCACGGTCGCGTCGGATTTCGCCACGATGCCGATCAGCCGGCGGACCTCGCCGATGGCGGCACTGTCGCCGATGATGCGCGGGCCCGCCGCCAGTTTCGCCCGCGATTCCCAGAATTCCGCCGAGCGGCGCAGCTCGGCGTTCCTGAGCACGCGCTCCACCGCCAGTTCCAGGCTCTGCGCCGAGACCGGCTTGACCAAATACTCCGAGGCGCCGGCCTTGACCGCCTTGACCGCCTGGTCGATCGAGCCGTAGGCCGTCAGGATGATGACGGGACAATGCTCCGCCAGGTCCGGCAGGAAATCGAGCCCGTCGCTGTCGGGCAGCCGCATGTCGAGGATGGCGACGTTCGGCTCCAGCGTGCTGAGCGACAGGTTCGCCTCGGCACGCGAACGAACCCCGGTCGCCTTGTAGCCGAGCCGGTCGAGCTGGCCGACAAGCAGGCGGTTGAGCGTGCTGTCATCCTCGATGACCAGGATCCGGCTGGCCTTGGCCGGCGGCGTGTCCGTCCCGGGCCGCGTCGGCGCTGGGGAGCGCGACCGTGAACTCGGTGCCCTGGCCGAGGGTGGAGCGGACACTGATCCGCCCGCCATAGCGTTCGACAATGGCCTTGCAGATGGAAAGGCCGAGCCCGCGGCCGACGCTGCCGTCGGCGCGCCTTGTCCAGAACGGGAAGAAGATCCTGTCGAGATGCTCATGCGCAATTCCTATCCCGGTATCGATGAACCGGAGTACAACCATGTCGCCCTCCGCGCGGCCGACGATCCGCAGCCGCCCCTTGTCCGGCATCGCATGGATGGCGTTCTGCGCCAGGTTGAATGCTATCATCCGGACGTCGCTGTCGGAAGCGAGAACCCGCAACGGCCGGTCCATGTCGATCTCGGCGACGATGCCGCCGGCGTCGAGCTGGAACGACAGAAGCGACAGCACGTCGCCGATCGCATTGGCCAGATCCACCAGTTCCGGATCGCGCGGCGGCTCGCTGAGGCGCAGCAATCCCTCCGTGACGCTCAGGCATTTCTCGATTTCGGCCCGGGCGATGTCGATATAGTGCTGCTCCTCGCTCGCCCGGCCGGATCGCGCCATGGAATCGCGGATCGCCGTCAGCGCCAGTTCGATCGACGACAGCGGATTGTGGATCTCGTGCGCCACGCCGGTCGCCAGCAGGCCGATCTCGGAGAGCCGGTGCTTCTGCGACAGTTCCACGTCCTGCGACAGGTCGCGGATCGATTCCACGACGCAGTTCGCCACGTCCTCCCTGGTGAGGACCTCCACCCGCGCCGCGGTGACCTCCACGTTGACCCGGCCGGCGCCGGGCGCAAGATGGGTGTCGGTGAACTTGAGCGAGCCCGCCCCCTCTCCGCGCAGCTCCGCGACCGGGCAGGTGGTCAGCGTGTAGGCGCAGGGATCGGCGCGTCCGTGGCTCGACACATGGCACTTCTGGCCGAGCACGTCGCGCATCTCCTGGCCGACCTGGCGGCAATAGGCATGGTTGGCCTTGACGATCACGAAGTCGCTGTCGATCACCCGCACCCCGTCCGGGATCGAATCGATGATGGATTGCAGCGAGCCTTCCGCCGCCGCGATCTGCTCGATCATGGTCTGCATCTGCCCGGCCATGCGGTTGAACGACGCCGCGCAACCGTCGATCTCGTCGCGGCCGCCGATCTCGACGCGCGCCGCCAGATCGCCCCCGGCCAGCTTCATGCTGGCGCTGCGCAGCCGGTCCACCCGGCCGAGCACCAGGCGGTTGACCGCGAGCCAGATGCCGAAACCGCCGGCGAGGATGACGACCAGGCCGCTCACGCCCAGGAACGCCGCCGTGCGCATCGCCTCGTCGCGGATGCCGGCCGCCGCGTAGTCGACCACCAGCAGGCCGTTGACCGGGCTTGCCGCCGCGTCGCCATGGCACTCGCGGCATTGCGGCTTGTTCAGCACCGGATTGACCGATCGCAGCAGTTCGCCGCCGCCCGAACCGGCCAGAAAGGCGGTCTGGGGGGTCCTGCTGGCAAGCGCCGCCGCGATCCGCTCGTCGTCGATGGCCGCGCCGAGCAACCGCTCGTCGGATGAAAACCGGATCTCTCCGGCCGGATTGACGATCATCACGCCGGCGATGCCCGCCTGCCCGCCCAGTTGCCGCACGATCTCGCGCAGGCCCGGAATGTCGCGCTTCAGCATGGCGTTTTCGAGCGAGGCCTGCAGCAGGTGATTGACCTCCAGCGAGGCGCGCGCGTGCTCCGCGATCAGACGGTTGCGGTAAACGCCGATCGTCGCGGCCAGCAGCAGGAGCGAGATGGAGGCCAGAACCGCGAACAGCACCAGCATGAGCTTGCGGCTCAGCCGCGTGGCGACGGCGTCGCGGATCGCGGCGAGGACCCCGGTCACGCTCATTCCAGGACCTGGAACAGTTTGGCGCGATGATCGACGCGCGTGCAGATGCGGCATCGGCCCCTGGCTGCCTGGACCTTGTGAGGCGAATGGAATCGCGCGCCGCATGCCGAACACGTCGCGCTTTCGAGCGCGATGCGCAAGGGGCCGCCCTGGTCGAGTTGGGTGATGGTGATGGCGCCGGGTTCGCAGCACGGAACGCAGATGCCGCAGCCCGTGCACGCGCCCGGGCGGGACACGAGCGCCGGGTC
>JBATNB010000563.1:0-14640 GCA_049290135.1 Rhizobiaceae bacterium | reverse complement strand
CGGCAAATCCGTGCGCGAGATTGGCGCAGCCGAGGCGCGCGCGCGAAACCCCTTTCGCCGTCGCCCGGTCGATGCGCTCCAGATAGGCCTCCCGTGTCGGCCGCGAGCGCTCCACGATGCGGGCGGTGACGGCGGCGATGTCGGCGCGCACGTTCATGGCGCTTCCTCCGGTCAGGCGGTCCAGTGCAGGGATACGGGCGTTTTGGCCATCGCCACCACCGTGGCCACCGGCAGCGGTGTCGGCGCGTTCGAGGCGAGCGCGGCGTCGAACAGATCCTTCTTCGCCTGCCCTTCGAAATGCAGGAAGATCGCTCCGGCGTTGGCGATCAGCCGCGGCGAAATCGTCAGCCGTTCCTCTCCCGCGCTCGGCGCCCGCACCGCCATCACCGCGTCACAGGCCAGGAACAGCTTCTCGTACGCCGATGCGTCCGGGAAGTAGGAGGCGACATGGCCGTCCTCGCCCATGCCGAGCACGACCACGTCGAGCCGGCGCACCAGCGGATAGAGTTCGCCGTCGGCATGGAAGGCGGCCGCCTCGACCGTGCGGTCGCCGCGCCACAGCGGATGGAATCGTGCCGCCGCGGCCTGGTTGACGAGCAGCCGTTCGCGCACCAGCCGCGCATTGGAGCGGTCCGAGGTTTCGGCGACGAAGCGCTCGTCCACCAGGGTCACGTCCACTCTGTCCCAGGCGATCGGCTGGCGTGACAGCGCATCGAAGAAGGCGGCCGGCGTGCGTCCGCCAGAAACGGCCAGGCTTGCCTGCCCCCTGGCGGCAATGGCCGCCTTGAGCCGCGCCGCGACCGCCGCCGCTAGCCTTTCGGCCAGCGTTACGGCATTGTCGTGGATTGTCAGCACATGGTTGCTGGCGCGCATGTCCATCATGGTCCTCACAGGCTTTCATGCCAGGTGCGGCCGTCGCGCTCGATCAGCGCGATCGCGCCGGACGGGCCCGACGTGCCGGCCGTGTAGCCCTGCGCCGGCTGGCGCGTTTCCTCCCAGGCCGAAAGGATCGGGTCGATCCAGCGCCACGCCTGCTCCACTTCGTCGCGGCGCATGAACAGCGTCTGGTAGCCGCGTACCGCGTCCATCAGCAGCCGTTCATAGGCGTCGGGATTGGAGACGCCGAACGCCTGGGCGAAGCTCATGTCGAGCGGCACGTGGCGGAACCGCATGCCGCCGGGGCCGGGATCCTTGATCATGATCCATTGCTTGACGCCCTCGTCGGGCTGCAGACGGATCACCAGCTGGTTGGCCACGCACAATCCGGCCTGCGGTTCGAAGATCGAATGCGGGATCGGCTTGAACTGCACGACGATTTCCGAAACCCGCGCCGCCATGCGCTTGCCCGTGCGCAGGTAGAACGGCACGCCGGCCCAGCGCCAGTTCTCGATTTCCGCCTTCAGCGCCACGAAGGTTTCCGTGTCGCTCTGCCCGCCTTCGAGTTCGTCCAGATAGCCCTTGGCCGGGCCGCCATTGGCCGCCCCGGCGCGATATTGTCCGCGCACCGTGTGCCGTCCGGCGCTGGCGGTGTCGATGGACCTCAGCGCCCGCAGCACCTTGACCTTCTCGTCATGCACGGCGTCCGGCTCGAACGCCGATGGCGGCTCCATCGCCACCAGGCACAGCAGCTGCAGCATGTGGTTCTGCACCATGTCGCGCAGCGCCCCGGCCTTGTCATAGTAGCCGGCCCGGCCTTCCAGGCCCACCGTCTCGGCAACCGTGATCTGTACATGGTCGACATGCGCCGAATTCCACAGCGGCTCGTAGAGCGCATTGGCAAAGCGCAACGCCATCAGATTCTGCACCGTCTCCTTGCCGAGATAATGGTCGATGCGGAACAGCTGGCTTTCGTCGAACACCGCGCCGAGCGCTTCGTTGAGCGCGCGGGCGGAGGCAAGGTCGCGCCCGATCGGCTTTTCGACCACCAGCCGCGTCTGCGCGGTCACCAGCGCCTGCGCGTTGAGATGTCCGCAAATGTCGCCGAACAGGCCCGGCGCGACGGCGAGGTAGAACACGCGCACCCGCGCCGGATCGTCCAGCCGCGCCTTCAGCTCGGCGAAACCGTCGCCGGAGCGCGCATCGATGCCGACATAGGTGAGGTGCCCGAGGAATTCGGCGAGCGCCGCCGGCTCGATCTCGTCGGCATTCACATGCTCGCCGATCGCCTTGCCGGCATAGTCGCGGTAATCCGCCTCGCTCATCGCCGCGCGCGCCGCGCCGATGATGCGCGTGCCGCCGTCAAACTGGCCGGCGCGAAAGCGGCGGTAGAGCGCCGGCAGCAGCTTGCGCTCGGCAAGGTCACCCGTTCCGCCGAAGATGACGAAGTCGAATGCGGGGATGAGGATGGTCTGGCTGGTCATGCGGTCCCGGGCCGATTGGACGGCGTCGTATAATCTAATCGATTTAAAAGGAAAAGGGACATTTTTGTGAACGCCGGCCCGCAAGGGCCGTGTCGAAGGGCAGGCGTGGCCGGCCGGAATTGACTTGCCCCTTGCCGGGACCGATACATCCCCACCCGCCCGAGGAACCCGAATGACCGCCCATCCGTCCACGACCGTCGCCGAAGGCCGTGCCTTCATGAACCTCATCGACGGCAAGGCCGTGGACAGCGCGTCGGGCGAACGCCTCGACGTGTTCTGCCCGTCCGACGGCAAGGCCTTCGCCTCGATTTCGGCAAGCGGAGCGGAGGATGTCGATCGCGCCGTGAAGGCCGCGGCCCGCGCCTTCGAAGGACCCTGGCGCAGGGTGCCGGCGGTCGAGCGCGGCCGCATGCTGACCCGCCTGTCGGCGCTGGTGAGGAAGAACGCCGAGGAACTCGCCGCGCTGGAATCGCGCGACACCGGCAAGCCGGTGCGCCAGGGCCGCGCCGACGCCGCGGTCACCGAACGCTACTATGAGTTCTACGGTGGCGCGGCCGACAAGCTGATGGGCGACCAGATCCCGTTTCTCGACGGCTTCACCGCGCTGTCGTTGCGCGAGCCGCACGGCGTCGTCGCCGGCATCATCCCGTGGAACTACCCGCTGCAGATCGGCGCGCGCGTCGTCGGCGCCGCGCTCGCCATGGGCAACACGCTGGTGCTGAAGCCGGCCGAGGATGCCTCGCTCTCCACCGTCCGCATCGGCGAACTGGCGCTCGAGGCCGGCATTCCCGAAGGCGTCGTCAACGTCGTGACCGGTCTCGGCAGCACCGCCGGCGCCGCGCTGTCGCGCCACCGGCTGGTCGACTATGTCACCTTTACCGGATCGCCGCTGACCGGCACCGCCATCCAGCAGGCCGCGGCGGTGAACAATCGCGGCGTCACCATGGAACTCGGCGGCAAGTCGCCGCAGATCGTCTTCGCCGACGCTGATCTCGTCAAGGCTCTGCCGGTCATCGTCAACGCCATCATCCAGAATGGCGGCCAGACCTGCTCGGCGGGGTCGCGCGTGCTGGTCGAGCGCAGGATCTACGGGCCGGTCGCAGAGGCGCTGGCCCACCGGTTCGCGCAATTGACCGCCGGCCCGCACGATGCCGACCTCGACCTCGGCCCGATGGTCAACCGCAAGCAGGCCGAACGCGTCGCCGGCATGATCGCCGCGGCGAAGGAAGCCGGCATCCCGATCCTCGCCGAGGGACGCATCGCGGCCGATGCGCCGGCGGGCGGCTATTACGTCGCGCCGGCCCTGTTTGGCTCGGTCGATCCGGCCGCCGCAATCGCGCAGGAGGAAGTCTTCGGCCCGGTGCTGTCGCTGCTGCCGTTCGACGACGAGGAGGATGCCATCCGCATCGCCAACGCCACCGAGTACGGGCTGGTCGCCGGCGTGTGGACCGCCGATGGCGGACGCCAGCATCGCGTGGCCAGGGCGGTTCGCGCCGGCCAGGTCTGGGTCAACGCCTATGGCGCCGGCGGCGGGGTCGAACTGCCGTTCGGCGGGTTCCGCAAGTCGGGCCACGGCCGCGAGAAGGGCCTGGAGGCGCTCTATGACATGAGCGCGACCAAGACGATCATTTTCAATCACGGCTGAGGCGAGCGGCGACCCGCCCTGGCCGTCGGGCCGCGGGCGCGACCGGATCGACCGGAAAGGAAGAGCAATGTCCAGGCTTGACGGCAAGGTGGCGATCATCACGGGAGCCGCGTCCGGCTTCGGCGAGGGCATGGCGAAGCGTTTCGCCGAAGAAGGCGCAAGCGTCGTCGTCGCCGACATCAACGCCCGGGGCGCCGAACGCGTCGCCGCGGAGATCGGCAAGGCCGCGGTGCCGGTCGTCGTCGACGTGTCGCGCCGCGACGACATCGCCGCCATGGCGGCGACGGCCGTCGACCGGTTCGGCCGGATCGACGTAATGGTCAACAACGCCGGCTACACCCATCGCAATGGCTCCCTGCTCGATGTCGACGAAGACACGTTCGACCTCATCGGCGCCGTCAACATGAAGGCGATCTACTATTCCACCCTGGCCGTGACGCCGGTGATGGAGAAGCTTGGCGGCGGCTCCATCATCAACACCGCCTCCACCGCCGGCCTGCGCCCGCGCCCCGGCCTGACCTGGTACAACGCCTCCAAGGGCTGGGCGATCACGGCGACCAAGTCGATGGCGGTCGAACTGGCGCCGAAGAACATCCGCGTCAATGCGCTCTGCCCCGTCGCCGGCGAGACCGGGATGCTGCACCTGTTCATGGGCGAGGACACGCCGGAAAAACGCGCGCTGTTCAAATCGTCGATCCCGCTCGGACGCCTGTCCACGCCGCTCGACATCGCCAACGCCGCGCTGTGGCTGGCCTCCGACGAGGCCCAGTTCATCACCGGCGTGGCGCTCGAGGTCGATGGCGGGCGCTGCGTTTAGGCCATCCCGCCGCCGAACCGATGCGAAGCGAAATGCCTCCGTGCGGCGGCTCGGGTTGGAGGCTCCCGAGCGCCGGGGCGACGCCATTGCGACGCGGCGGGATTGATCGCAATCAATGAACAACCAGAATATTTGTATACCCTAAAATAACGAAGTGTCTTCGCGCTCGAGCTTTCGGGAAATCGGGAGGCAGAGATGTTCGTGAGAGATTTTTTCCGCGTCCCAGGTGCGAAGGGGGCGTTGCTGGCATTCGCCCTCTTGCCGATTGCGGCCGTTTCCTCCTTCGCCGAAGTCAGTTCCGGCCAGAGTCGCGATCTCGACGCCTACCGTCCCGCCTACGATTCCGTCGCTCCGCAAGGGTATTCGCTTTGCGACGCCGTCGGCATCGGCATCGCCGGCTCCAACGACCATGTCTTTGTCTGGTTCCGCGACGGCATGGTCAGTTCGGGAAATACCCGCGAACTGGGCGCTTTCCGGCCGCCGGAGCCCTATCGCCTCGCGCCCGGTCAATGGCCCGAGGATGTCGTGGCCATGGCGATCGCCGGATCGAACGACTGGGTCTACGCCTGGTATCGCAATGGCACCGTCAGCGCCGGATCGAGCACCGACCTGACGCTGCACCGGCAGCCCGAGCCGTACAGTCTCCCTCCCGGAAAGGACCCGCTGTCGATCGTCGGCATTGGCATTGCGGGCTCCAGTGATCGTGTGTTCGCATGGTTCGACGACGGAACGGTGAGTTCCGGATCGTCCAGGGACCTCGACGAAGCCACCCCTCCGCAAAGCGTCGCCACCGCCGTGGGGTTCCGGCCGACCGACATCGTCGATCTCGGTATCGCCGGTTCCGATGACCATGTTTACGCCTGGTATGCGCGCTGCAATCGGCCGAAATCGCAGACCCTGAACGTCCGTCTGTTTCCGCAGGAAACCGGGGAGTGGTGCTGGGCGGCCACGGGCCAGACGACAATGCGCCACATCGGCAATGTGGACGTGCCGCAATGCGTTCAAGCCAATAATCGCCTGAGCCATCTCACCGGCGGCGCTGACTGTTGTGGTTCGCCGGTTCCCGCCGGCTGCGTTCACGGCGGCGGTCCCGAATATTCGAAGTACGGATTTTCCCACAACGAATCGTCGGTCATTTCCTGGTACGACCTGACCGGGCAATTGGCCAATGGCGGCCCTTTCCGTGGTCGACCGTTCGGGTTCTCGTGGACCTGGCTTGTGCCCGATGCGGCCGGCAAGCTCGTACCGTCGAACAGCGGGCACATCATGGTCTCCATCGGGTACGCGAGTTCGTCCGCCGGCGACTATGTCGAGATCATGGATCCATCGCCGCCCGGCGTCGGCGATCACCGCTTTGATCTCTATACCTTCTGGCGCAAAGATCCCGCCGACCATGTCCACGACAACGATTACCTCAACATCCGCTACACTGGAGGGCCGTGACATGAAGCGCTTGGCGATCATCGCGGCTTTCACGCTTTCCGTTGAGGTCGCCATGGCCCAATCGGTCGCCGGCGTGGATATCCAGCGCATGGCGGGCCAGTCGCGGGCCGCGGCCGAAGCGGCCCGCGCGGTGCTGGCGGAGCTTGTGACCGACGCAAACGCGGCCCGGATGGGTTTGCGGTTCGCCGCCGCGGCGACCAGGGCGTCGATTGGGCCGCCGTTCGCGGATTTCATGGTCGACCTGCCGCGCCTCGCGGGCTTTCGCGCCGGCATTGATCCGGCGACACTGCTTCGTCCGACAGGAATGATCGTCTATCCGCTGGCGACGGAACGCGGCGGGCTGTCGTCAGTCACGCTCGCCGACCGGGATGGAAAATGGCAGGCGGTATCGTTCGGCTCTCCGGCCCGGACGCGGGCAATGGAGGAAACGCGCGCTGAAACCGCAAGGCGTGATCAGGCCCGGCTGGAGGATTATTTCCAGGTGCGCATAGCGCCGTTCAATGTGATTTTCGTCGCCCGGGTGGGCGGTGGCCAGCTCTGGTTGACCCCCGCCTTTTCGAATCCCGTCTACAAGCTTCAAAAAGGCAAGTCCTTGCCCGCCGCGACCATGTTTTCCGGTCTCGCCGAATTCGCGAAGACCGATCCCGGCGGGTTTCGCTGATCCCTGGCGGGTCGGGCCGGCAGTCAATTCGCCCGGCGTGAGCGGTTGCATCCAGCGTCGCATGGCGCGCCATCGCAGACTCCGCTAGAACAGATCGGAAATGCGGGGAAACGCGCCCATCATGTTCAAAGCCGCCATAGCCGGAACCGGCGTCTTCACACCCGAACAGGTCATTTCCAACGAGGAACTCGTCGCCTCCTACAATGCATGGGCGGGCAACTGGAACGACGCCAACGCCGAGGAAATCGCCGCCGGCTCGCGCCAGCCCAAGCCGATGTCGAGCGAGGAGTTCATCGTCAAGGCGTCCGGCATCGAGCAGCGCCACGTCCTCGACAAGGTTGGCGTGCTCGATCCGGCGATCATGCACCCGGTGCTGCGCGAACGCGCCGAGGATGAACTGGGCGTCATGGCCGAGATGGCCGTCACCGCCGCGCGTCAGGCCTTCGCCAAAACCGGCGTCGACCCCGCCACTATCGACGCCGTCATCTGCGCCGCCTCCAATCACGAGCGCGCCTATCCGGCCATCGCCATCGAAGCGCAGCAGGCGCTGGGCCTGGGCGGCTTCGCCTTCGACATGAACGTTGCCTGCTCGTCCGCCACCTTCGGCATCCAGGCCGCCGCCGACATGATCCGCTCCGGCTCGATCCGCGCCGCGCTGATGGTCAATCCCGAGATCTGCTCGGCCCATCTCGAATGGCGCGACCGCGACTGCCATTTCATCTTCGGCGATGTCTGCACGGCGGTGATCATCACCCGCCTTGAGGACGCGCCGGCCGGCGGCTGGGAAATCCTGTCGACGCGCTGCGCCACGCAGTTTTCCAACAACATCCGCAACAACAACGGCTTCCTGCGCCGCACCCGCGACGGCCACATGGAAGACCGCCGCGACATGCTGTTCCACCAGGAAGGCCGCAAGGTGTTCAAGCAAGTCGTGCCCTGGGTGTCCGAACTCATGCAGGAGCACCTGTCCGGCGAGGGGATCAGGCCCGACGAACTGGCGCGCCTGTGGCTTCACCAGGCCAACAAGGGCATGAACGACCTGATCGGCGAGCGCGTGCTCGGCCGCGCCCCGACCCGCGACGAGCAGCCCAACATCCTGCAGGACTATGCCAACACCTCGTCCGCCGGCTCCATTATCGCCTTCGCCCAGCATTCCGACGATCTGGCTCCCGGCAGCCTCGGTGTCATCTGCTCCTTCGGCGCCGGCTATTCGGCCGGCAGCGTCATCGTGCGGAGGACGTAAAACGGTCCGCGCCGCTCCGCGTGACGCTTTTTCCTCATGCGGCGGCGAATTCCTTCATCTGTTTGGCCGGCGCAGACGCTAGCCTCTTCCGATCCCGATCGACCGAACCACATGCGAATCGGGCCGTCATGGGTCCCCGATGCGCGCGCCGCCCGCCAAGGATAACAACGCACTCGTCGGTATCGCCAGCCTCAGCCTCGGCGTCCTGGTGTTTTCCGTACAGGATGCCATCCTGAAGGGCATGGCCGGCTCCTATCCGATTTCCGAGGCGCTGGTGTTGCGCACGATCGTCGCCGTGCCGATCATCGTCGCCCTGATTGCCCGCGGCAGCGGGCTGGCGGCGCTGTCCACGCCCAATGCCGGATTCCTGCTGGTGCGCGCGCTGGTCGGCTTCGGCGCCTACACCTGCTACTATCTGGCGCTGGCCGCGCTTCCGCTCGGCGCCGCCGTCGCCTTGTTCTTTGCCGTGCCGCTCATCATCGCCGCGCTGTCCGGCCCGATCCTTGGCGAACGCCCACGGCGGGCCACCTGGATCGCGATCCTCATCGGCGTGCTTGGCGTGGCGGTGATGCTTCGCCCCGGCTCGACGCTGTTGCAGCCGGCCGCGTTCCTGTCGTTGATGGCGGCGTTCCTCTACGCCACGCAGCAGATCATGGCGCGCAAGGTCGGCGGCCAGGAAAGCGCCGCCGTGATGTCGTTCTACCAGAACGCCGTTTTCCTCGGCCTTGCGCTGGCCGCCGCGGTGCTGATGCCGGCGCCGGCCGACGGGGCCGAAGTTCATCCGAGCCTGGCGTTCCTGATGCGGCCCTGGGTCTGGCCGACCACGCTCGACCTGGCGCTCATGGCGTCATGCGGCGTCATTGCCGCGGCCGGCACGATCCTTCTGACCCATGCCTACAGGGTCGCGCCCGCCAACACCGTGGCGAGCTTCGAATACACCGCGCTGATCTGGTCGCCGCTGTGGGGCTTCCTGTTCTTCAAGGAAATCCCCGCCATCACCACCGTGATCGGTGGCGGGCTGATCGTCATCGCCGGATTGGTCGCGATCGCCGCCGACAGCCGGGCGCGCCCGGTTCAGAACGCCGAGCCGGGCTTGTAGCCGAGTGCCTTGAACGCCTTCGCCGCCGGACAGAAGCCGGTGAAGGATGATTGCAGCATGTTGGCGCCGACAAAGACGGTGAACCAGACGAACAACGGTGAAACATAGACGGTCAGGAGCACCGACAGGAGCACCATGACGCCGGCAAAGGCGAGGACTGCGCGTTCAACAGACATGTTTTCCTCCATGAAATGCAGCGCCTTGACTATGAATGAACGGCCCGGCGGCGCAAGCCGGGTTCAGAACCGGTCCCTGAGCGCGAACCAGTTGAGCGCCAGGAACAGCATCGGCGCGCGGAACGTGCGCCCGCCGGGAAACGGCGTCATCTTCAGTTCGCGCAGTTCCCGCAGCGTGTCGCTCCCGCCGGCCACCGCCTCGGCGTAGAGCCGGCCGGTGAAGTTGGACAGCATCACGCCATGCCCGGAGAACCCGCCGATCACCGTCACGCCCGGCCGCACCTCCCGCACATAGGGCTTTCGCGGCATGGTGATGCCGACATAGCCGCCCCAGGCATGGGTCAGCCTGACGTTGGCGAGTGCCGGATAGACTTCGGCGATCTGCCGGCGCACGCCCGCCTCGATGTCGCCGGCCGAATTTGGCGTGTAGATCTCGCGGCCGCCGAACAGCAGCCGGCCATCTTTCGACTTGCGCCAGTAGCGCACCACGAAGCGGGAATCGTCGGCGCTCTCGCCGCCCGGCAGCACCGGGCTGTCGTCCGGCAGCGGATCGGTGGCGCCGATGAACGAGCCGATCGGCATGACGTAGCCCGAGGATTCCGGTTCGATCCCGTGCCCGTGGGCGTTGACGGCGACAAGCACGCGGCCGGCCGTTATCGTGCCGCCCGGTGTGTCGATCGCGGTCGCGCCATTCAACGGGCGGATCGCCGTCGCCCTGGTGTTTTCGAAGATCAGCGCCCCGGCGCCGGCCGCGGCGCGGCCGAGCCCCACCAGGAATTTGAGCGGATGGATATGGCCGGTGCCGGTGTCGCGCACGCCGCCATGGTAGAGCGTCGAACCGACCCTGTCGGCGGTCTCGCGGGCATCCATGTAGATCAGGTGCGGGTAATCGTAGCGTTCGGCCATGATGGCCGGATGCGCCTCGTAGTCCTTCACGTAACGCGGCTTGTGCGCCACCGACAATTGGCCGGCGACATACTCCATGTCGATGCCGTGCGCGGCGGCGAAGGCATGCATGTGCGCCTTGGCGTCCTCCGCCATGCGGAACAGCGCTTTCGAGCGCGTATAGCCGTAGGCGTCCTCGAGTTCTTCCGCCCAGCCGCGCTGTCCGGTGCCGAACTGGCCGCCATTGCGTCCCGACGCCCCGTCGCCGATCCGGCGCTGCTCGATCAGCGCGACCGAAATGCCCGAAGACGCCAGGTGACAGGCAGCCGAAAGCCCGGTGAAACCGCCGCCGACCACCGCCACGTCCACCGACAGCGATCCGTCGAGGGACGGATAGGGCGGGCGTTCGCCCACGCTTGCCTCGTACCAGGAGATGCCGGGCGAAATGGGGCTTTGGTGGGACATGGCGCCGATCAGACGTTGAGCAACAGGTATTCGCGCTCCCAGGGGCTGATCACCTGCATGAAGGTTTCGAACTCGCCGCGCTTCACTCCGGAATAGACGGCGATGAACTCGGCGCCGAACACGTCGCGCAGTTCGGCGTCGTTCTCGAACAGGGATACCGCTTCAAGCAGGCCGCGCGGCAGGTTGACGCCGGACTCGTAGTTGGTGGTTGCGCTCGGCTCGCTCGGCTTGATGCCCTTGGTCATGCCGAGCCACCCGGCCGCCAGCGATGCGGCGAGCGCGAGATAGGGATTGGCGTCGGACGAGGGCAGCCGGTTCTCCACCCGCCGCGCCGCCGGCGAGGAGGGCGGCACGCGGAAGGCCGTGGTGCGGTTGTCATAGCCCCACGCCGTGTTGACGGGCGCCGACATCCCCGGCGTCAGTCGCCGGTAGGAATTGACGTAGGGCGCCATCATGACCAGGAGGCTCGGGACGTAGCGCTGCATGCCGCCGATGAAGTGGAAGAACGCATCGGTGGCCTCGCCGTCGGGCGCGGAGAAGATGTTGCGGCCGGTCTTCTTGTCCACGATCGACTGATGGATGTGCATGGCCGATCCCGGCAGGCCCTGGATCGGCTTGGCCATGAAGGTGGCATACATCTGGTGGGCGAGGGCGGCTTCGCGAATGGTGCGCTTGAACAGGAACACCTGGTCGGCGAGCGCCAGAGGGTCGCCGTGGCGCAGATTGATCTCGAGTTGCGACGGCCCTTCCTCATGGATGAGCGTGTCGATCTCCAGACCCTGCTTCTCGGAGAAATGGTAGATGTCGTCGATCAACTCGTCGAATTCGTTCACGCCGGCGATCGAATAGGCCTGGCCGCCGGAAATCGACCGGCCCGAGCGTCCCTTCGGCGGCTTGAGCGGATAGTCGGGATCGATGTTCTGCGCCACCAGGTAGAACTCGATCTCCGGCGCGACAACCGCCTTCCAGCCCTTCTTGTCGTAGAGCTTCATGACATTGCGCAACAGGTTGCGCGGCGTGAACGGCACGTCCCGCCCGTCCTGGCCGACGATGTCGCAGATCACCTGCGCGGTCGGGTCGGATTCCCACGGCACCACCGACAATGTCGACAGGTCCGGCAGCAGTTTCAGGTCGCTGTCGAGCGGGTCGTGGCGGAACTCGCCCGTTTCGTCCGGATAGTCGCCCGAAATCGTCTGCCGGAACACGGCATTGGGCAGCGCCAGCGATGTCTCGGTGGTGAATTTGGACGACGGCATCATCTTGCCGCGCGGAACGCCGGCCAAGTCCGGCGTGATGCACTCGATATCCTCGATGGATCTCCAGGCAAGCCAGTCACGGGCTTGCTTCCAGTCCTTGGCGCCGCGGATGGCGTCGACGTGTGGGCCGGGTGCTTTGCTATTGGCACGTCCCTTGCGGACGTCGGTTTTTCGCGGGGTCATCATTCACCGGTTGGCGGACGATGCACTATAGGCCGGATTTGGCGACGCTGGGAAGCCCCGCCGCCGCCGCGGCTCAATTCTCCAGAAGCCCGCGAATGACCGGAAGCAGGGAATCGACGGTCACCGGCTTGTTCACCGTGGCCATGTGGAGGTCCGGGCGAACCGGGGAATCGTCTCCCGGCGTCAGGATCGCGATGATCTTCGGGCGCGCATCCGCCGGCAGCTTCGCGATCCGGCTGGTGAGCAGCGAAGGGTCGGCCAGCGACTGGTCGAACAGGATGATTTCCGGCCGGCGTTCGGCGCAGCGCGCCGCCGCCGAGGCGAAATCGCTGCCATCGGACTGCAATCCCGCCAACTCCAGCATGCGGCCGTAGATGATGCGGTCGACGGGCTTCTCCGAAACCACCAGCGCGAAGGCTCTTCGCGGCGGTGTGCGGGCGGCATGGACATCGGGGGCGGACATGATGCGCGGCGCACTCTCTTTCAATGACTGGTTGTATTCTGCGGTATCTCCCGTTAAGGATTCCCTACCGCCGACCCGGTCATTGCGGCCGCGATGCCGATTTCCCGCTAGCCGATGATTCCACTGCGTCCTATTTGCCCGAGCCGGGCTGCGCCATGATCACCGGAATCAGCAGGTCGCCCCAGTTTCCGTTGCCGCAATGATGGCGGGCGGAGCGCACGAGTTCCACCGAGACGCCGGCCTCGACCGCCCGCATGACCGACTGGTTGAGGCGGTGCAGGTCGTTGGCGACCATGCGGATCGCCGACTGCTGGTCGGCATTCATCGCCGTGGATTGCTCCTCGGCGCGTTCCTTCACGCGGGGTTTGGGCGCCATGTCCGCCTCCTTGTTGCCGATCTCGCCGCTTGTCGCCGATCGGGCCTCGTTGCTCGTTCAAGGCGTCCGGTTCCGCAAGCCAGTCGAGCGGACATCCTTGCCCGGCAATTTACAATGCAATGCACAAATGGCGAGGGGATTTGCAGCAAACCGGCCGGAATTCCGGTCAGCGTGTGTTGCGTATGACAGGAGGGAGGAGTAAAAATGTCATGATTGTAAAAGCCTGCGAGCCCGCATTGCCGGCGTTCTGTAAATTTCTGTAAACGGAGGCGGCCTTGGCCGAACAGAAGATTTTCGCCGGCCCCCGCATCAGGCGCATCCGGATGGGGCTTGGCCTGACGCAAACGGCGATGGCCGAGGGCCTCGGCATCTCGCCCTCCTACCTGAACCTGATCGAGCGCAACCAGCGTCCGCTGACCGTGCAGCTCATCCTCCGCCTGTCCTCGGCCTACAAGGTGGAGCCGGAGGATCTGCAGGCCGGGGCCGGCGGCGCGGTGCAGGCGCTCAAGGAGGCCTTCTCCGATCCGCTGCTTGCCGGCGAGCTGCCCGGCCCGGAGGAACTGGCCTCGCTGGCCGACGTGGCGCCGAACGTCGCGGCCGGACTGGTGAAGCTGCATCGCGCCTACCGCGAAAGCCAGGATCGCCTGTCCGACCTGTCGGAATTGCTGGCCCGCGAGGGGCATGCCGCCGCGTTGTCGTCGGCGCGATTGCCGATCGACGAGGTGCGCGACGTCTTCGAGGTGCGCGCCAATCATTTCGCCACGCTGGAGGACGAGGCCGAGAAGTTCCTTGCCGCCCTGGCGCCGGGCGAGGACCTGATGACGGCGCTGAAGAAATGGCTTGCCGACGAGCATCACATCGCGGTCAGGATCATTCCCGTCGCCACGATGCCCAACTGGCGCCGGCGCTTTGACCGCCACTCCCAGCGGCTGCTCATCTCCGAACGGCTTTCGCCCTTCGACCAGTTGCGCGAGGTGGCGATGGAGGCGGCGCTCATCCGCATGCGCACGGCCATCGCGGCCGAGATCGAAGGCCTCCGGCTGACCTCGGACGAGGCGCGCCGGATTGCCCGCTTCGAGCTTGCCCGCTACGCCGCCCATGCGCTGATGATGCCCTACGCGCCGTTCCTGGCGGCCGCCCTGCGGGCGCGCTACGACATCGACGTGCTGCGCTCGCGGTTCAACGTCTCGTTCGAACAGGCAGCCAACCGCCTGACCATGCTGGCCCGCGGCGGCGCGGCCGGCATTCCGTTTTTCCTGCTTGAAGTGGACAATGCCGGCCATCGGTTCCGCAAGGCCGGCGCGCAGGGATTCCCGCGCCAGCGTTTCGGCGGCGCCTGCCCGAAACTCCCCGTGCATGCCGCCTTCTCGCAGGCGCAGCAGATCCTGGTCGAGGCCGTCGAAATGCCGGACGGCGCGCAGTTCCTGTGCATCGCCCGCACGCTCGAAGGACCGCGGGGCGCCTTTCACGAGCGCCCGCGCCGCACCGCGCTGCTGGTGGGATGCGACCTGTCCTACAAGGACGAGATCGTTTACGCCGAGGCGCTGCCGGCCGCGCCCGCGCCGGGC
>JBATNB010000562.1:0-3583 GCA_049290135.1 Rhizobiaceae bacterium | reverse complement strand
CCTGCACGCCCGAGACGGCGGCGCAGGCCTGATCCGCGATGTTGCCAGACGGCGTGCCCTTCACGTATAGGGCGGCCACGCCGGCGGCCAGCCCCAGGACGGTCGCGGCCGCGACCAGCCGGATGGGGGAAATGCGTCTCGACTGGTCCGTCATGTCCGTTTCTCTGGATTGGCCCGCATCATGAGCGAGAACACGTCTTCGAATGCCATGTGGGGCGGCCGCTTCGCCGCCGGCCCCTCGGCGGTCATGGAAGCCATCAACGCCTCCATCGGCTTCGACCGCAAGCTCTACGCCGAGGATATCGCCGGCTCGATCGCCCACGCGCGCATGCTTGCTGCCCGAGAGATAATCACGCACGCCGACTGCGACAAGATCGTGGCCGGGCTTGAAACCGTCCGCGGTGAAATCGAGGCCGGGAAGTTCGCCTTTTCCGCGCGCCTGGAAGACATCCACATGAACGTCGAGGCGCGGCTGGCCGAACTGGTCGGGCCGGCGGCGGGACGCCTGCACACCGCCCGTTCGCGCAACGACCAGGTGGCGGTCGACTTCCGGCTCTGGGTCAAGAACGAGCTCGGGCGCCTCGACCGCGCGCTCACCGGCCTGATCGCCGCCCTGGTGGATCGCGCCGAGGAGCACGCCGCCACCATCATGCCGGGCTTCACCCATCTGCAGGTCGCCCAACCGGTCACCTTCGGCCATCACCTCATGGCCTATGTCGAGATGTTCGGCCGCGACCGTTCGCGCGCCCGCGACGCGATTGCGCGCCTGGACGAATGCCCGCTTGGCGCCGCGGCACTGGCCGGCACACCCTTCCCCATCGATCGCGCCATGACCGCCAGGGCCCTCGGCTTCCGCGCGCCGACGCGCAATTCCATCGATTCGGTCTCCGACCGCGACTTCGCGCTGGAATTCCTCGCCCTCGCCGCGATCGCCGCCACGCATCTGTCGCGGTTCGCCGAGGAGATCGTCATCTGGACGACGCCGCAATTCGGCTTCGTGCGGCTGTCGGACGCCTGGTCGACCGGATCCTCGATCATGCCGCAGAAGAAGAACCCGGACGCCGCCGAACTCGTGCGCGCCAAGACCGGCCGCATCAACGGCCATCTCGCCGGCCTGCTCACCGTGATGAAGGGCCTGCCGCTCGCCTATTCCAAGGACATGCAGGAAGACAAGGAGGCGGTGTTCGACGCCGCCGAGACGCTCGACCTGATGCTGGCCGCCATGACCGGGATCGTGCGCGACCTGACCGCGCAGCCGGCCGCCATGCGCAAGGCCGCCGCAAGCGGCTATTCGACTGCGACGGATCTGGCCGACTGGCTGGTGCGCGAACTGCGGATCCCGTTCCGCGAAGCCCACCATGTCACCGGTCGCGCCGTTCGGCTTGCCGAGGAACGCGGCCTGCCGCTTCACCGGCTCGCGCTCGCCGACCTGGTGGCGATCCATCCCGGCATCACCGCCGATATCTTTTCCGTGCTGACCGTCGATCGCTCGGTGCGCAGCCGCCGCTCCTTCGGCGGTACCGCGCCGGCCGAGGTGCGCAAGCAGGCCAGGGCCTGGCGGCGACGCCTGAAAAAGGGCTGAAGGGGATGCGGAAACGCCGCAACTGCGCTAGGGTCGAGGCGAAGGACAGAATTCACCCGCAATGCCGGACCCGCATGCCATGACCGCCAGGCTCGCCACCGCCGCCCTACTCGCCGCCGCGCTCGCCATCCTTCCCGGATGCGGCCGCAAGGGCGATCTCGAGACGCCGAGCCAGGCCGCCGCCAAGGCGCGCGCCGAGGCGGCGAAGGCCGGCAAGGTCGACGACGCGGTCGAGGAGAAGCCGGAATCCAAGCCGTTCTTCCTCGATTTCCTCATCGACTGAACGCGGGACCGCCAGCGTGAACCATTTCGAATACCGCAACGGCGGCATGTTCGCCGAGGATGTCGCGGTGTCGGCGATCGCCGCGGCCGTGGGCACGCCGTTCTACTGCTATTCGGCCGCGACGCTGACCCGCCACTATCGCGTCTTCACCGAGGCGTTCGCCGGCATGAACGCGCTGGTCTGCTACGCCATGAAGGCCAATTCCAACCAGGCGGTGCTGACCTTGCTCGGCAATCTCGGCGCAGGCGCCGACGTGGTGTCGGAAGGCGAGATGCGCCGGGCGCTCGCCGCCGGCATTCCGCCCGGGCGCATCATGTTTTCCGGCGTCGGCAAGACCGCGGCGGAAATGGATGCCGCGCTGGCCGCCGGCATTCGCTGCTTCAACGTCGAATCAGAGCCGGAACTGCGGCTCCTGTCGGCACGGGCCGTCGCGAACGGGCGGGTTGCGCCGGTGTCGCTGCGCATCAACCCGGATGTCGATGCCCGGACCCACAGGAAGATCTCCACCGGCAAGAAGGCCGACAAGTTCGGCATTCCGTGGACGGGTGCCCGCGATGTCTATGCCCGCGCCGCCAGCCTGCCCGGCCTGCGCGTCACCGGCATCGACATGCATATCGGCAGCCAGATCACCGATCTCCAGCCCTTCGACGATGCCTTCGCGCTGTTGACCGAACTCGTGGCGTCGCTGCGGGCCGACGGCCATGCGATCGACCATGTCGATCTCGGCGGCGGGCTCGGCGTTCCCTACCGGTTCGACAACGACCCGCCGCCGGATCCCGCCGCCTATGCCGCCATCGTGCGCCGCCGGCTCGGGCCGCTCGGCGTCGAGGTGATCGTCGAGCCGGGCCGCCTGATCGCCGCCAACGCCGGTATTCTCGTCACCTCCGTCATAAGGGTGAAGGACGGCGACACGAAATCCTTCCTCATCGTCGACGCGGCGATGAACGACCTGATCCGCCCCACGCTTTACGATGCCTGGCACGACATCCGCCCGGTGCGCCTGGCGCCGCCCGACCATCCCCGCATTGTCGCCGATGTCGTGGGCCCGGTCTGCGAGACCGGCGACTATCTCGGCCATGACCGCGATCTGCCGCGGCCGGAGGCCGGAGACCTGCTGGCGGTGATGACCGCCGGGGCCTATGGCGCCGTCGCGGCCAGCACCTACAATTCCCGTCCGCTGGTACCGGAAGTGCTGGTCTCGGAGGATCGCTACCACGTCATCAGGCCGCGCCTCGACCTCGATGCGCTCATCGCGCTCGATTCGGTCCCGTCCTGGGTCGGGCGCTGACGGCCCGTTCATCACGATTTCGCGCGTCGCCTCGCCTTCGCCGTGTTTGCTGGTAATCTGTCAGCCTGATCCACCGATGCAGAGGCCGCACACTTGGAAGACAGGGATCGACCGGCGCTGAAGGCTGTCCGTCTGTCGACGGGGCTGGCCATGACGTTCGAGCGTCTGTGGCCGCGCCTCCTGCCGTTGGTCGGCGTGGCCGCGCTCTATGCGATCCTGTCCTGGTCGGGCCTCGTCCGCATCCTGCCCGACGGCGCCCGGCTGGCCCTCGCTGCCGTTCTTGCCCTCCTCGCCTTCGCCTCGCTGCTGCCCCTGCGCGGCCTGCGCCTGCCCGGGCGCGCCGCCATCGACCGGCGCATCGAGACCGAGAACCAACTCACGCATGCCCCGCTCACCACGCTCCTAGACCGGCCCGCGGGCGAGGCCGGGC
>JBATNB010000561.1:0-4696 GCA_049290135.1 Rhizobiaceae bacterium | reverse complement strand
AAAGAAGCCGCAGGGCTCGCCGTTCCGCCGCGTGTTTTCCGCCGCCAGACCGGCCGAACCCGAGCCGAGGAAGCCCGAGCCGCTGCTGCCGGCCATCGTCGCCGCGCCGGCGATCGCCCAGGCCGATGACATCGACCTCGATCTCGAGGAGGAAATGAACCGCCTGCTCGGCGAGATGGACGGGCCGTCGAAGGACTGACGGTTCAGAACCCCTTCGGGCGCATGTACTGGGCCATCAGCTCGGTCATGCGCCGGTCGCGCACCACGGCGGTGTCCTCGCCCATGACGACGCCGACCAGCAGCCGGCCGTTCTTTTCCACCGACGTCACCAGATTGAAGCCCGACGCCTTGGTGTAGCCGGTCTTGATGCCATTGGCGCCGGGGATCATGTCGAGCGCCTTGTTGTGCCCGCGCACCGCGCGGCCATTGTGGGTGAAGCTGCGCTGGCCGAAATAGGAAAAATGCTCGGGGAAATCGCGCCGCAGCCTGAGGCCGAGCACCGCCATGTCGCGCGCCGTGGTCACCTGCGCCGGATCGGGCAGCCCCGAGGCGTTGCGGAAAACCGTCGCCATCATGCCGAGTTCGCGCGCCTTGGCCGTCATCTGCGCGGCGAAGGCCTCCTCGCTGCCGCCAATGGCCTCGGCGACGACGACGGCGACATCGTTGGCCGACTTCACCGCCAGCGCCCGCATGGCCGTGTCGGCATCGATGCTCTGCCCGGCCTTCAGCCCGAGCTTCGAGGGTGCCTGGCCGGCGGCGCGCGCCGAGACCGGCAGCGCCGTGTCCTTGGCGATGCGGCCGGAGTTCAGCGCCTCGAAGGCGAGGTAGAGCGTCATCATCTTGGTAAGCGAGGCGGGATAGCGCCGCTCGTTCGCCGCCGTCTGCTGCAGCGTCTGCCCGGTCTTGCCGTCCACCACGATGGAGGCGAATTTCGCTGGCAGCGGATCAGCCTTGCGGTTGACGGCGAGCGGCTCGGTGGTGTTGCAGGCGGCAAGCGCGAGCAGGCCGAACAGCGCGATGGCGCGGGGCGCGCGGCGCATGACGCGGACAAATGACTGAATCACCGACGATACCCCATGCCCTGGCCCCGGCCCCGCATAGCGCCGGGACGCAATTCAGACAAGCCGCATGGATGTGGACAATCTGTGGCGGCGGCGAACAATGCCGCGATCAGGGTGAACGGGAGGTTGCCACCCTCGTGGTTTGACACGCCCTTTCGCTTGCGCTCAAGGCCGGCTCACATTCGGGAGAAAAGCGGCGCGTCCTCCATTCCCTCATGGTGAGCCGGACGCCGGCCTGCCGGCGGACGTGTCGAACCACGAGGGGATGGCGTTTCAGGGCTCCAGATCGCGCACCAGTTTCACATACCGCACCGACAGGCCCGGCAGCCGTTCATAATCAAGCGCGATGAGCGCCTCCTTCTTGGCGCGCGACCATCCCTTGATCTGCCGCTCGCGGGCGATGGCGTCGAGCAGACGATCGTAGGTTTCCGAAAACACCAGCGTCACCGGACGGCGCCTGGCCGTGTAACCCTTGTCGTTGGGCAGGTTGTTGTGCTCCCAGACCCGCGCCTCGATCTCCTGCCTGGTCAGGCCGGTATAGTAGGAACCATCGGCGCACCGGAGGATATAGACTGTGGCTTCCACGATTGCCTCCCTCGTGGTTCGACACGCCCTTTCGCTTGCGCTCAAGGCCGGCTCACCATGAGGGAGTTGGGCGCCGCGCGCAACCTGGGCACGATCCACGGCTGCGCGGCAATCCTGGAGAAGAACCGCTCCGGTAGTCGTTGCGCCATTCAGTCGAACACGACTTCCCTCGTGGTTCGACACGCCCTTTCTCTCGCGCTCAAGGCCGGCTCACCATGAGGGAGTTGGGCGCCGCGCGCAACCTGGGCGCGATCCGCGGCCGCGCGGCAATCCTGGAGAAGAAACGCTCCGGAAGCCTTTGCGCTATTCAATCGAACACGACTTCCCTCGTGGTTCGACGAACCCTTTGCACTGGCGCCCATGGCCGGCCCGCCATGAGGGAGAAGAGCGGCGCGTCCCCCAATCCCCTCATGGTGAGCCGGACGCCGGCGGACGTGTCGAACCACGAGGGGATGGCACGCCTCCCACAGGGGAACGCCGGCGCGAAAGTCCGGGCCGCCGCCCCCTCCTTCCGTCGCGCTTGCGTGGCGTGGCAGCGCGTGTAAACCGGAAGCGACAGCCATGAACGGGGGGCCTCATGAAGGACGTGATCGCCGAACTCGAACGCCGCCGCGCCGCGGCGCGCATGGGCGGAGGCGCCAAGCGCATCGAGGCGCAGCACGCCCGCGGCAAGCTGACGGCGCGCGAGCGCATCGCGGTGCTGCTCGACGAGAACTCGTTCGAGGAATTCGACATGTTCGTGGAGCACCGCTCCACCGATTTCGGCATGGACGGGCAGAAGATCGCCGGCGATGGCGTGGTGACCGGCTGGGGCACGGTGAACGGCCGGCCGGTGTTCGTGTTCTCCAAGGATTTCACCGTGTTCGGCGGCTCGCTGTCGGAGGCGCATGCCGAGAAGATCACCAAGCTGCAGGACATGGCGCTCAGGAACCGCGCGCCGATCATCGGCCTGTTCGATGCCGGCGGCGCGCGCATCCAGGAAGGCGTGGCCGCCCTTGGCGGCTATGCCGAGATCTTCCAGCGCAACGTGCTGGCCTCCGGCGTGATCCCGCAGATCTCGCTGATCATGGGACCGTGCGCCGGCGGCGATGTCTATTCGCCGGCCATGACCGACTTCATCTTCATGGTGCGCGACACCTCCTACATGTTCGTCACCGGCCCCGACGTGGTGAAAACGGTGACCAACGAAACGGTGACGGCGGAGGAACTCGGCGGCGCCTCCGTGCACACGACGAAATCGTCGATCGCCGACGGCGCCTATGACCATGATGTCGAGGCACTCCTGCAGATGCGCCGGCTGATCGATTTCCTGCCGCTCAACAACAAGGCGGATTTGCCGGAGATCGAGTGCCACCAGTCGGCAACCGACATCGACGCCTCGCTCGACCGGCTGGTGCCGGACAATGCCAACAAGCCCTACGACATCAAGGAACTGATCGCAAAGACCGTCGACGAGGGCGATTTCTTCGAAATCCAGGCGGCGTTCGCGAAGAACATCGTCACCGGCTTCGGCCGCGTCGAGGGCCGCACGATCGGCATCGTCGCCAACCAGCCGATGGTGCTGGCCGGCGTGCTCGACAGCGATGCCTCCCGCAAGGCGGCGCGCTTCGTGCGCTTCTGCGACTGCTTCGGCATTCCCATTGTCACCTTCGTCGACGTGCCGGGCTTCCTGCCGGGCACGGCGCAGGAGTATGGCGGGCTGATCAAGCACGGCGCCAAGCTGCTGTTCGCCTATGCCGAGGCGACGGTGCCGAAGATCACGGTCATCACCCGCAAGGCCTTCGGCGGCGCCTACGACGTGATGGCGTCAAAGCACCTGCGCGGCGACCTGAACTATGCCTGGCCGTCGGCGCAGATCGCGGTGATGGGCGCCAAGGGCGCGGTGGAGATCATCTTCCGCAAGGACATTGGCGACGCCGACCGGATCGCCGCGCACACCAGGAACTATGAGAGCCGCTTCCTGTCGCCGTTCGTGGCCGCCGAGCGCGGCTACATCGACGACGTGATCATGCCGCACTCGACGCGCCGGCGCATCGCCAAGGGCCTGCGGCTGCTGCGCAACAAGGAACTGGCCAACCCCTGGAAGAAGCACGACAACATCCCGCTGTGAGGCGGGATGGTCAGGCCTTTGCCACCCGGTCAAGCGCCACCAGCGTTTCCAGCAGCGCCGGCAGATCGTCGAGGCGGACCATGTTCGGCCCGTCGGAGGGCGCGTGGTCGGGGTCCTCGTGCGTCTCGATGAACAGGCCGGCGACGCCGACGGCGACCGCGGCGCGGGCAAGCGTGGCGACGAAGCGGCGTTCGCCGCCGGTGGCGTCGCCCTTGCCGCCCGGCTGCTGCACCGCATGCGTGGCGTCGAAGATCACCGGCGCGCCGGTGGTCTCGGCCATGATCGGCAGCGCCCGCATGTCGACGACCAGGGTGTTGTAGCCGAAGGTCACGCCGCGCTCGGTGACCAGCACGTCGGCATTGCCCGAGCCGGTGATCTTGGCCACCACGTTGCGCATGTCCCAGGGCGCGAGGAACTGCCCCTTCTTGACGTTGACGACGCGGCCGGTCCGCGCCGCCGCCACCAGGAGATCGGTCTGGCGGCACAGGAACGCCGGGATCTGCAGCACGTCGACGACGCTCGCCACCTCGGCGCACTGGCCGGCCTCGTGCACGTCGGTGAGCACGGGAAGCCCCAGCTCGCGCTTCAGGTCGGCAAACACCGCGAGGCTCTTGTCGAGGCCGAGGCCGCGCCGCCCGGACAGCGCCGTGCGGTTGGCCTTGTCGAAGGAGGATTTGTAGACAAGGCCGATGCCCAGCCTTTCGGTGATGGCCTTCAGCCGGCCGGCCACCATGAACGCATGGTCGCGGCTTTCCATCTGGCACGGTCCGGCAATCAGCGAGAACGGCCGGTCGTTGGCGAAAACCGCATTGCCGACCGTGACTTGCGACCGCGCGATCATGTTTCCGCCTCGAACAGGTAGGCCGCGCCCTGGCCCGCGGCCGGCGGCACGACAATGCGCCCGGCGCGGCGATCGAACGCGACGCGATTGCGGGAGAGG
>JBATNB010000560.1:0-1718 GCA_049290135.1 Rhizobiaceae bacterium | reverse complement strand
GCTTCATCGGCGCGCTTTCGGACGGCTTCGACACCTCCGTCGGCGAACGCGGCGTGACGCTGTCGGGCGGGCAGCGCCAGCGCATCGCCATTGCGCGCGCCATCCTGCGCGATGCGCCGATCCTGCTGCTCGACGAGGCGACCTCGGCACTCGACGCCGAAAGCGAGACGGCCGTGCAGGGCGCGCTCGAAGGGCTGATGAAGGGCCGCACCACGCTCGTCATCGCGCACCGGCTCGCCACCGTGCTCAAGGCTGATCGCATCCTCGTCATGGAGGATGGCCGCATCGTCGAGGAGGGCACGCACGAGGCGCTGGTCCGCAAGAAGGGCCTTTATGCCCGCCTTGCCCGGCTGCAGTTCGAAACCGGCGCGGCGGCGCTCGGCAACGCGGCGGAGTAGGGATCGGACGGGCCGCGCCCGCCGGTCGCGGCGATGGCCGCGTCAGTGCCGCGCCGGCAGCGGCCAGCCCAGGGTTCGGCGCAGCCGCTTCAGCTCGGCGCGGTAGGTGTCGGCATCGACATAGTGGGCGTGGCGGTCGGAGGCGATGAAGCGGATGCCGCCGGAGAGGTCGGGAGACCCGGCGTCGATGAGCGCGCGCAAGCGCGTGTGCGCGTCCGGTTGCGCCGTGATCGCGCGGACGATCAGGTCGGCATGCTCATCGAAGAAGCCGAAGGCGCCGCCATTGGTCTCCATCATCCCGGCCACGAACAGGCGCTCGTCGCGGGGGGCAAACACGCTCATCCACAGGCGCGGACGCTTGCCATCCCAGTCGAACAGCGCCGGATCGACATAGGGCACCGGCCAGTCATAGCCGGTGGCCAGCACGATCAGGTCGATCGTCTCGCGGCGGCCGTCGCGAAACACCACTTCGCGTGCTTCGAGGCGCTCGATGTCGCCGCGCGCGGCGACGTCGCCATGGCGCAGGTGGTGGATCAGCTGGTCGTTGAGGATCGGATGGCTTTCAAGCAGGCGGTGGTCGGGCTTCGGCAGGCCGAGCCGGGTCAGGTCGCCCATCAGCAGGCGCAGGAGCACGCCGAACACGCGCTGCGTCAGCCACATCGGCAGATGCGGGCCGGAGGCGGCGAACACGTCGGCCGGCGTGCCGAAGATATGCTTGGGGATGAAATGGTAGCCGCGCCGCACCGAAATGAAGGCGGCGTCGGCCACGCGCGCCGCATCGCAGGCGATATCGCAGCCGGAATTGCCCGCACCCACGATCAGCACGCGGCGGCCGCGGAAAAGCTCCGGCGAGCGATACTGCGAGGCATGGATGATCTCGCCGGAGAATTGCCCGGCGAGCTCCGGCTGGTTCGGCGCCCAGTTGGTGCCGGGCGCCGCCACGAGGTGGGTGAAGTCCTCGGTCGTTCCGTCGGCGAGGTGGAGGCGAAAGCCGCCCGGGGTGCGCTCTGCCACGGTGACACCGGTCTTGAAACGGATGAACGGGCGCAGCCCCTTCCGGTCGGCGAAGTCGCGGATGTAGGCCAGAATCCGGCGTCCCGAGGGGTAGTCCGGATAATCGTCCGGCATCGGGAATCCGGCGAAGCCGGACATGGTGCGCGACGAGATGAAATGGGCGCTGTCATAGACCGGCGATCCGGGGTTCGCCTGATCCCAGAGCCCGCCGACATCGTCGTGGCGCTCGAACACGGTGAAGTCGAGGCCCGCGTCCTTCAGCGCGCGCGCGGCGGCGAGCCCGGCAGGCCCGGCACCGACCACGGC
>JBATNB010000559.1:0-1640 GCA_049290135.1 Rhizobiaceae bacterium | reverse complement strand
TTCGTCGCCTCGGACCCGCAGCTCAGCTACACCGACCGCGGCGACGCACGGCTCTACATGAAGGTCGGCATCGAGCACTACCGCAAGGAACCCGACAACACCTTCACGCAACTGGAGACGACCTTCCACGACCTCATCGCGTATCGCGGTGCCGCCGAGCAGGGAGCCGAGCGGCTCGCCAAGGGCGACAACATCATCGCCGACGGACGGGTGCGTGACTACTCGTACGAACGCAACGGCCAGCGGTACGAGGGTGAGGAGTTCATCGCGACGCGCATCGGACACGACCTCGCCCGCACCCGCTACGAGGTGGATCGCAGCGAACGCACCTCCGGTCGAGACGCCACGGCGTTCACTGCCCCTCAGCAGGCCGCGCCGTCCACCGCGGCCGCCATCGGAATGTGAGCGGCTCCACCATGAGCGATCAGTTCCTCCCTGAGCACGAGGACATGCCACCCGAGGCAGGTCTCGCGTCCCCGCGTTTCGACGTTCCTGAGCCGCCGCATCCGGTCAATTGGAATCTGCTGACCGCCAACGATCTCGAAGCCGAGTTGCTCGAACTGAACCGTTGGGTGGACTGGCTTCGCCACACCTACGGACTTCCGGCCAGCGTCGTGCCGCCCTACTGGCACCGTCACCCCGAACTCCTCTGGGAACTGTCGGCGCTGCACCTGCACTGGCTGTGCGCATACGACCCCGAGCAGAACGGGTCGGCACCGCTCGGCTGGCACCGCGACTTCGCCGACGCCCGCGCCCGGCTTCGCGATTGGGTGGCTGCCTGCGGCACTCGGCTCGATCGGGACCGGCCGACTCGCCAGACGAGCTGGCCAGGTGAAGACCCCTCTCAGCCCATCGAAGACTCACCGATCACGGATCGCGATGAGGACTTCGTGCGGTTCGTGATCGACATGGTGGACGCGCGCCAGGAGGCAGAGGATGCCTTCTTCGCGGGAGTCGACCCGGAGACCGGCGAGGTGTGAATCGTGGCGCGTCGCTATGAACGGAAGACCGGTCAGCGCCAGCAGAGCGAGCGCGAGCTGACGATCCGCGCCGAGTTCCACGAGCCGCCCGACCTGGACAAGCTCTGCGAGCTGCTGATCCGCCTGGCGCTCCAGCAGTCTGGCTCGTGCCGCTCGGAAGATGCGACGCGACCGAAGCGCCCTCGTGCCACGGCGAGCACGTCGTCGTAGAATGTAGGCATCCGTCGCGGATGGCGGATGTTGTGGTCCTAGCGCTTCGCCGCCACGGCGAGGCAAAGTAAACGTGGCCGACTCGGCCTAGTCCTACAGCCTTCGGGCTCTTCTCACGATCAACATCCGCCGTCACACCGTCCGCGTCGGCAGGACCAGTGACTGTGGAGAAGAGCCATGACGATCATCGACGCGGACCGCACCGCGATAGACAGCCTCGTAGCGCCAACGCCGTTCCCCGGATCGTTCGCCGTCTCCTACCTGCGGGTCTCCACGAAGGAGCAGGCGGAGAAGGGCGGCAACGCGGAGGGCTTCTCGATCCCTGCGCAGCGCGAGGCGAACCAGCGCAAGGCCGACCAGCTCGGCGCGACGATCATCGAGGAGTTCGTCGACGCGGGCGAGTCCGCGCGCAAGGCCGACCGGCCCGAGCTGATGCGGATGATCCAGTAC
>JBATNB010000558.1:0-5055 GCA_049290135.1 Rhizobiaceae bacterium | reverse complement strand
CGCGCCGATTTCCGCAAGGGCTTCGGCGCCGGGATGGGTCGGCTGGCCGGCCTGCCGCGCTCGGTGTTCGGCACGACGCTGGCGCATGCCGGCCTCGGCCTCACAGTGCTCGGCATCGCCGCCACCGGGGCGCTCCAGGAGGAGCGCATCCTGTCGATGAAGCCCGGCGATGCCGCGACCGTCGGGGCCTACACGGTCACGTTCCGCGTGTTCGAGCCGGTGGACGGCCCGAATTTCCATGAGGATCGCGCCTGGTTCGACATCAGCCGCGACGGTGCGCCGGCCGGCGAAATGCATGCGGCCAAGCGGGTCTATCGCGCCCGGCAGATGCCGACGACCGAATCCGGCATCGTCACCTACGGGTTCAGCCAGCTCTACGTGTCGCTTGGCGATCCGGGCGCCAATGGCGGCATAGTCGTGCGCCTGTGGTGGAAGCCGCTGGTAACGCTGATCTGGCTCGGCGGCCTTGTCATGTCGATCGGCGGCGTGCTGTCGCTTGCCGACCGGAGGCTGCGTATCGGCGCACCCTCGCGCCGCCGCCACGCGGTCCCGGCGGAGTGACGCGGCGATGAGGAAACTCGCGATCGCCCTTGCCCTTGGCACAGCGTTGACCGGGGCGGCCATGGCCGTCACTCCCGACGAGATGCTCGCCGACCCGGCGCTCGAGGCGCGGGCCCGGGAAATCTCCGCCCACCTGCGCTGCATGGTCTGCCAGAACCAGTCGATCGACGATTCGGACGCCGATCTTGCCAAGGACCTGCGGGTGATCGTGCGCGAGCGGTTGCTGGCGGGCGACACCAACGACGAGGTCCTGGCCTACCTGGAATCGCGGTACGGCGAATTCGTGCTGCTGAGGCCGCGTCTTTCGGCCCGCAACGCGCTGCTCTGGGGCGCGCCGGTGATCGCGCTGGCGCTCGGGGGGATCTATCTCGTCCGTCGCGGCCGCCGCCAGACGCGGCCTGCCGAGGCGCTGACCAGCGAGGAAAAGGCCCGTCTCGACGCGATCCTGTCGCGCGAGGGCGACGTCTGACCCGATCCTGCATTACCAAAATTTCATGTTGCGGAAAGGGCGCCGTAAGGCGGCGATCCCTATCTCCTTGGGGCAGGGGACGATCCTCGCTTTCGCCCAAGGAAGGTTTTTGCAGATATGAACTCCACCTCCCGTTCCAGATCCGCCCGGATGATCCTGTCGTCGCGCGTGGCGGCCGTGGCCCTCGCCGCCGCCATGGGTCTCACCTTCGCACTGCCGCTTCCGGCCTTCGCCGAAGCCGTGCGCGTGGAGACGGCGGCCACTCCGGGCTTCGCCGATGTCGTGGAGAAGGTCACGCCCGCCGTGGTGTCGGTCCGCGTCAAGTCCCGTGTCGAGGAAACCAGCAATGACGGCGGCTTCTTTCCGTTCGGCGGCCAGGGCTTCGACGATCTCCCCGACGATCATCCGCTGAAGCGGTTCTTCCGCGATTTCGGCGGCGGCAACAATCCGTTCGGCGGCGAGCCGCGCAAGCATCGCAACGGCCCCAATGGCGGCCGCATGATGCCGACCTCGCAGGGGTCGGGGTTCTTCGTCAGCGAAGACGGCTACCTCGTCACCAACAACCATGTGGTCGAAGGCGGGCAGGAATTCACCGTTCTCCTCGACGATGGCAAGGAGCTCGACGCCAAGCTGGTCGGGCGCGATCCGAAGACCGACCTCGCTGTGCTGAAGGTCGATGGCGGCGCCAGGTTCACCTATGTGGCATTCGCCGACGATTCGTCGATCCGCGTCGGGGACTGGGTGGTGGCCATCGGCAATCCGTTCGGCCTCGGCGGCACCGTCACGGCCGGCATCGTCTCGGCCCGTGGCCGCGATATCGGCGCCGGCCCCTATGACGATTTCATCCAGATCGACGCGGCGGTGAACCGCGGCAACTCCGGCGGCCCGGCCTTCAACCAGTCGGGCGAGGTCGTCGGCATCAACACGGCCATCTTCTCGCCGTCCGGCGGCAATGTCGGCATCGCGTTCGCCATTCCCGCCTCCATCGCCAAGGGCGTGGTCGACAAGCTGATCTCCGGCGGCGATATCGAGCGCGGATGGCTCGGCGTGCAGATCCAGGACGTGACCGCCGATATCGCCGACTCGCTCGGCTATGCCGGTACCAAGGGCGCGTTCGTCGCCGAACCGCAGGACGGCAGCCCGGCCAAGGCGGCGGGCGTCAAGGCCGGCGACATCATTTCCGGCGTTGACGGCAAGGCGGTGGATTCGCCGAAGGACCTCGCCCGCATCATTGCCGACCAGGTGCCGGGCAAGGAAACCCGCCTGACGATCTGGCGCAACGGCAAGCAGGAAGAGCTGACGCTGAAGCTCGGCCGGTTACCCGAGGGCGACAAGGTTGCCAAGGCGGAAACACCGACGCCGTCGAAGCCCGACGAGACCGCGCTCGCGGCCCTCGGCGTCACCGTCGCTCCGGCGGAAAACGGGGCAGGGCTCGTCGTCAAGAAGGTCGAGGACAACAGCGTCGCCGCCGAGCAGGGTATCGCTTCCGGTGACGTGATCCAGTCGATCAACGGCGCCGAGATCAAGGATGCCGCAGGCGCCGAGGCCGCGCTTGCCGATGTCCGCAAGGCCGGCCGCAAGGCGGTGCTGCTCCAAGTGGGTCGCGGCGATGGTTCTCGCTTCGTGGCGGTTCCGTTCGCCAAGGGCTGAGCTTCGCATGGGAAAGGCTGCCGGCCGAACACCCCCCGTCCGGCGCAGCCTGGCCCGGTTGCCTTCGGCCTGATGGCCGGGGGCAACGGCGGTGGCGGCTCCCATCAGCCGCCGCCGCCCCTTTCGCCGCGGCCACCGAAGCTGGTGCGTCGCATCTTCCGGCAAATCCATCGTATAATGCGGCCATGAAGATTCTCATCATCGAGGACGACCGCGAGGCGGCCGACTATCTGGTTCGGGCCTTCGGCGAGATCGGCCACAATGCCCACGTCGCCCGCGACGGCGAATCCGGGTTCACGCTTGCCTCGTCGGCGGAATATGACGTGCTGATCGTGGATCGCATGCTGCCGCACCGCGACGGCCTGTCGGTGATTGCCGGACTGCGCGCGCGCGGCATGGCGACGCCGGTGCTCATCCTGTCGGCGCTTGGCGAGGTCGACGACCGCGTTACCGGCCTTCGCGCCGGCGGCGACGACTACCTGACCAAGCCCTACGCCTTCTCCGAACTGCTTGCCCGTACCGAGGCGCTCAACCGCCGTTCGGTCGGACGGGAGGGCGAAACGGTCTATCGCGTCGGCGACCTGGAATTGGACCGGCTCGCCCATGTGGCCCGCCGCGCGGCGCGCGAAATCCCGCTGCAGCCGCGCGAATTCCGGCTGCTCGAATACCTGATGCGCCACGCCGGACAGGTCGTGACGCGCACCATGCTGCTGGAAAATGTCTGGGACTATCATTTCGACCCGCAGACCAACGTCATCGACGTGCATGTCTCGCGGCTGCGCGGCAAGATCGAGAGGGGCTTCGACAAGCCCGTGCTGCACACGGTCCGCGGCTCCGGCTACATGCTGAAGGCCTGATCCATGCGCGGCCTCACCGCGATCATGAAGACCACGGCGGCGCGCCTCTCGGCGCTCTATTTCGTGCTGTTCACGGTCGTGGCCGTGGTGCTCGTCGTCTACATGACGGCGCTTTCGATCCGCACCTTCAACCAGCAGATCCGCCAGACGATCGAGGACGAGGTGCTCGACCTCACCGGCGTCTACAATCGCGTCGGCATGACCGGGCTGGTGCGCCAGCTCGAACGGCGGGCCCTGCAACCGGGCGCCAATCTCTATCTCATCGCCGACGCCAACGGGCAGCCGCTGGCTGGCAATGTCGGCGCGCTCGAGCCGGGCGTGCTCGATGTCCCGGGCTGGACGACCACGCCGTTTCACTACGAACGGCTGGGCGATACCGATGCGGTTCCTTCGCCGCCGGACGGACACAGGGCGCTGGCGATGATCCTGCGCCTGCCCAACAAGCTGCTGCTGCTGGTCGGCCGCGACCTCGGCGAGCCGGAGCGCATCCGGACGATCGTGCGCAATGCGCTCGGGCTGGCGCTCGCCATGATGGCGATCGGCGGCATGGCAATCTGGTTTTTCGTCGGCCGCGCGGCGCTCAAGCGCATCGACAAGGTGTCCGAGGCGAGCCGCCGCATCATCGGCGGCGACCTGTCCGGCCGGTTGCCGGTGAGCGGCGCCGGCGACGAATTCGACCGGCTGTCGGCGAACCTGAACGGCATGATCGCGCGCATCGGCACGCTCAACGAAGGGCTGCGCCAGGTGTCGGACAACATCGCGCACGACCTCAAGACCCCGCTGACGCGGCTGCGCAACCGCGCCGAGGCTGCCCTGTCGGGCAAGAAGACGGCCGCCGACTATCGCGCGGCGATCGAGCAGACGATTGCCGAATCCGACGATATCATCCGCAATTTCAATGCGATCCTGATGATTTCCCGCATCGAGGCCGGCTCGGCCGCCGCCGAGACCGGCGACGTGGAGCTCCAGGCGGTGGCGACCGACGTGGTCGAGCTCTACGAGCCCGTGGCCGAGGAGGCCGGCGTTGCCCTCACGCTCGACGCCGTGGGCAAGGCGACAGTGCGCGGCAACCGGGAACTGATCGGCCAGGCGCTCAACAATCTCGTCGACAACGCCATCAAATATTCCGCCGGACATGGCGGCGCGCCGAAGGTGGTTGTTCGGCTGCGGACGGGCGCGAAGGGGGCGCAGATCGTCGTGGAGGACACCGGCCCCGGCATCGCGGAAAACGACCGCGACCGCGTGACGGAACGCTTCGTGCGACTGGAGAAAAGCCGCACCCAGCCCGGATCGGGCCTCGGCCTCAGCCTTGCCAAGGCGGTGATGGCCTTCCACGGCGGAGAACTGCGCCTTGCCAGCCGCGACCCGTCCGGCGGCGTCGGTTCGGGCCTTGCCGTCACCATGGCGTTTCCACCGCGCAAGGGGGCTGGCGCATGAGCGGGCACGACGATCCGGCCTTCCTGTTCGGGCGCGTTCCGGCGGCGCTTCAGCCGCTCTCGCCCGACGAGGCGGCGCGGT
>JBATNB010000557.1:0-2939 GCA_049290135.1 Rhizobiaceae bacterium | reverse complement strand
CTCCGGCATCGGCGAACCGGCGCTGCTGGCGCGACACGGCATCGCCATCGTCGGCGCCAACGCCAATGTCGGCCGCAACCTCGCCGACCACCAGGGCATCAACTACACCTGGAAGGCGCGGGTGCCGACGCTCAATCAGGCGCTGCGGCCATGGTGGGGAAAGCTGCGCGCCGGCATCGAATACCTGTTGCTGCGCTCCGGCCCGCTGTCCATGTCGATCAACCAGGGCGGCGGGTTCTTCCGCACCACGCCGGATGAGCCGCGCCCGAACATGCAGCTCTATTTCCAGGCGTTCTCCACCGTCATCCCCAAGCCCGGCGAGCGGCCGCTGCTGACGCCCGATCCCTGGCCGGGCTTCTCCATCGGCCTGTCGAACTGCCGGACCACCAGCCGCGGCCACCTTGAGATCGTCTCGACCGACCCGGCCGTTCCGCCCCGCATCGTCGCCAACGCCTACTCGACCGAAAAGGACGTGGCCGCCATGCTGGCGGCGGTGAAGTTCCTGCGCGTGATCGCCGGCCAGGCGCCGATGCGGGAAATGATCGCGGAGGAAATCCTGCCCGGTCCGTCGGTGCACGCCGACAGCGACCTCATCGACGATTTCCGCCGCCGTTCCGGCACGGTCTATCATCCCTGCTCGACCTGCCGCATGGGACCGGATGCGCAGACCGCGGTGGTCGACCCGAGGCTGCGCGTCCACGGCATCGCCGGGCTTCGCATCGCCGACGCCTCGGTGTTTCCCGACATCATTTCCGGCAACACCAATGCCCCGTCCTACGCCGTCGGCTGGAAGGCCGCGGCCATGATTCAGGAGGACAATCCGTGAAGATCAAGGATGTGAGGACGTTCGTCGTCGGCAACCCGCCGCCGGGCATCGGCGGGCGCTATTTCATCTTCGTCAAGCTGGTCACGGATGGCGGGGTCGTCGGCTATGGCGAGGCCTACAACGCCTCGTTCGATCCGCACGTGACGGCGCGCATGATCGAGGACGTGGCAGAGCGCTACCTCGTCGGCGAGGACCCGCACGACATTTCGAAATTCTTCCGCCGCGCCTATTCCTCCGGCTTCACCCAGCGGCCGGACGTGGCCATGATCGGTTGCGTCTCGGCGCTCGAGATGGCCTGCTGGGACATTGTCGGCAAGGAGGCCGGCAAGCCGGTCTACAAGCTTCTCGGCGGCGTCGTGAACGAGACGCTGCGCACCTACACCTACCTCTATCCGATCTCCGGCAGCGTCGTTCCCTCCGAGGTCGATGATCCGGACCGCAACGTCTACAACAATCCCGAGATCGCCGCCGAAACCGCGCTTGCCTATGTCGAGCAGGGCTTCACCGCGTTGAAGCTCGATCCCGCCGGCCCCTACACCGTTTATGACGGCCACCAGCCTCGCCTGGTCGACATCGATCTGTCGGCGCGCATGGTGAAGGCCATCCGCGAGGCGGTCGGCACCCGGGCCGACATCCTGTTCGGCACGCACGGGCAGTTCACCGCGTCGGGCGCGCGCCGCATGGCGAAGGCGATCGAGCCCTACGATCCGCTGTGGTTCGAGGAGCCGGTGCCGCCGGACATGCCCGAGGTGATGGCCGAGGTCGCCCGCGCCACCTCGATCCCCGTCGCCACCGGCGAGCGCTTGTGCACGAAATGGGAGTTCGCCCGCGTCATCGAGCATCGGGCCGCGTCGATCCTGCAGCCCGATCTCGGCCGGTCCGGCGGCATCCTCGAGACCCGCCTGATCGCCGCGATGGCGGAAGCCGCCCACATCCAGGTGGCGCCGCACTGCTATTGCGGGCCGATCGTCGCCGCCGCCAACATCCAGCTGGCCGTGACCCTGCCGAACTTCCTGATCCTGGAGGCGATCAAGACCTTCGACGGCATCCACGAACGCCTGCTGAGGACAAAGATCGAATGGCAGGACGGCCATGTGATCCCGTCGAAGGAGCCGGGCCTTGGCGTCGAACTCGACGAGGCGGTGTGCGAATCCCTGCCCTGGACCGGCAAGGCGCTGCACCTGATGATGACGGAAACGCCGCTGGTGCCGTGACCGCCGTGTCGCGCGTCAGGGCGATCGTTCGCCCGGCGTGACCCTCAGGTTCGGGTCGCCATAATAGCTGTAGGCCAGGTAGTTCGGATCGCCGGTCCGGTAGAAGCCGCTTCGCACCTCGCGCAGCACGTCGGCGAGATAGACGTCCCGGCTGGCCAGCGCCGTGGACAGCCGCGCGTAATAGTCGCCGGCGAAATCGGCCGCCGCCTCGTCCGACAGCGGCCACAGCCCGCCGATGAACCCGGCGGCGCCGGCTTCGAGCACCGTCGTCCCCCAGCCGCGCACGAAGCCGCCCGTCACATTGGCCGAGCCGGTGTCGCAGGCATTGAAGAAATAGAACGGGCGCCGGCCATCGGCATGGTCGCCGCCCGCCAGCCGCTTCCAGGTCAGCGGATCGACCGCCAGGTCCTCAAGCAGGATCGAGAACGGCATCTTCCCCTCCGCGCCGGCGCCATCCATGCCATGGCCGGAGAAATGCACGAACGACCGCGACGGATTGCGCACCAGCGCCTCCAGCGCCGCGTACCGCCCCTCCACCGGGACAAATCCGTCGATGCCCTTCAGCATGTCGATTTCGCGGGTCTGGAACGGCAGCCGCCGCGCCCCGGAATAGACCGGCGCCATCGCCGCGATGCCGTCGAAGACCAGGACGTCGCCGGGTCGGTCCGACAGCGCGCCGCTGTCGCGCGGCGTCCATCGCGCCAGCCGGTAGCCGATGCCGAGGAATTGCCGGTCCCGCCCCTCCCGCGCCGGCGGCAGCACCAGTTCCCACGGGATCACCGGGCTGTTGGTGGAGATGAGGATCGAGTCGACCTCGTCGAGGGTCGCCAGCGTTTCCAGCACGCGGTGGAACATTTCCGGCGTGTAGCGCCGGTAGAGTTCGTCGCCGAACCCCTCGG
>JBATNB010000556.1:0-3064 GCA_049290135.1 Rhizobiaceae bacterium | reverse complement strand
CGCGCCGCCCGCGCTTCGCGCAACGCCGCGCGATGCAGCGTCTCGAACTCGGCGTCGAGGCCGAACTTCCGCAGCCGGTCGTGATGGATCGCATAGGTGTTGGTCGTGGCGATCGTCGCGCCGGCGGCGAAATAGTCGGCGTGGATCGCCTGCACCATGCCGGGGTGGTCGATCATCACCTTCGTCGCCCACAGCGGCGTTGGCGTGTCGCCGGACCGCTTGACCAGTTCTTGGCCCATGCCCCCGTCGAGAAGTACAATTCCGCTCATGCCCGCAGCCTTTCGTTCCGCGGATCCCACACCGCCTGCCCGTCCTGCACGACCGCGCGATGGCGCCAGCCGAAGATCTCGACATCGACCACCGTGCCGGCCGCGGCGAGATCGCTTCTGAGCATCCCGAGCGCGATGCACTTGTCGACGCGATGGCCCCAGGCGCCCGATGTGGTCTCGCCCACCACCTTGCCGTCATGCCACAGCGTCGACATGTAGGGCGGGTCGCATTCGCCGGCGTCGACGACCAGCGCGACGAACCGCTTGGAGGCGCCACGCTGCTGCTCGGCCTGGAGCGCTGCCTTGCCGGGGAAATCCGGCTTCGACCAGTTGATGAAGCGGTCAAGGCCGCCCTGCAGCAACGTGTAGTCGGTCGACAGGTCGCCCTTCCAGGCGCGGTAGCCTTTCTCGATCCTGAGCGAATCGAGCGCGAACATGCCGAATGGCTTCAGCCCGTGCGCCTTGCCGGCGGCCCAGACCGCATCGATGATCGCCGCGGTATCGTCGGTCTTTGTGTGGATTTCCCAGCCCAGTTCGCCGGCAAACGACACGCGCACCAGCTGGCAGTAGCGTCCGGCGATCTGTGCCGTCTGGTGCGTGAGCCAGGGCAGTTGAAGATCGGCGGCGCAGACCGAGGCCAGGATGGCCCGCGAGGCCGGTCCGGTGAGAATCTGGCAGGAAAAGGCCTCCGTTACATCGGAAATGTCGATGCCGGCGCCTTCGGGCCGGTGCGCCAGCAGCCATTCCAGATCGTGCAGTTGCGCCACCGCCGCCGTGATCAGGAAGAAGAAGTCCTCCGCGATCGCCATCACCGACATTTCGGTGACGATCCGGCCCTTGTCGTCGCTGAAATAGGCCAGGCCGATGCGCCCGGGCTTCGGCACGTTGCCGGTGATCAGGCCTTCAAGCCAGACGCGTGCGCCGGTGCCCTGGACCCGGTAGCGGGAGAATCCCGGCAGGTCGAGGATGCCGGCGGCGTCGCGCACCGCCAGGCATTCCTCGCGGATGCGGCGGGACCAGGGGCCTTCGCGGTCGAATGTCTGCGTGGAGGCTTCCGATATGTCGTCGCCCGCCTGGGCATACCAGAGCGCGCGTTCCCAGCCATTGTAGGCGCCGTATACCGCGCCCATCGCCTTTGTCCGGTCATGGATCGGCGAGAGCTTGCGGTCGCGTCCGGCCGGCCATGCGTGCCTCGGGAAATGGATCGCGTACTCGTGGCCGTAGACCTCGAGCCCCTTCACGTCGCAGTAAGCCTGGTCCTCCGCGCCGGTGAATCGACGCGGGTCGCACGACCACATGTCCCATTCGGTGGCACCTTCCGTCACCCATTCGGCCAGAACCTTGCCGGCCCCGCCGGCTTGCGCGATGCCGAAGGTGAACACGCAGGCCTCGTAGGCGTTCGGCAGTCCCGGCATCGGCCCGATCAGCGGATTGCCGTCGGGCGTATAGGGGATGGGACCGTTGATGACCTTCTGCACCCCCACGGTCCCGAGCGCCGGCACCCGCTTCATGGCGTCCTCGATGTACCATTCCAGCCGGTCGAGATCGTCCTGGAACAGCTGGAACGAGAAATCGTCCGGCATCGGGTCGGACGGGGTCATCCAGTGTCCGCGGCAATTGCGCTCGTAGGGGCCGAGGTTGAACCCGGTCTTTTCCTGCCGCAGGTAATAGGAGGAATCGACATCGCGCAGCAGCGGCAGCTTCTTGCCGCTCTTCGCCGACCATGCCTCGATCTCCGGGATCGGCTCGGTGAGGAGGTACTGGTGGCTCATCGTCATCATCGGCACGAACCGCCCGAACATGCGGCCGACTTCCTGCGCCCGGTAGCCGGCCGCGTTGACGACCTTCTCGCAACGGATGTTCCCGAGCGTCGTCTCCACCACCCACTCGTCGCCGGCGCGGCGCACGCCGGTCACCTGGCAGAACCGCACGATCCTGGCGCCGAGGTCGCGCGCACCCTTGGCGAGCGCCTGGGTCAGCTGCGCGGGGTCGATGTCGCCGTCATTGGGATCGTAGAGCGCGCCGGCGAGATCGTGCGTCTCGACGAACGGATAGAGCTTGCCGATCTCGTCGACGCCGATCACGTCGATGTCCATGCCCTGGTAGCGCCCCATCCCCTTGGCGCGCTCGAATTCCCGCATCCGCTCGGTCGTGTGCGCCAGGCGCACCGAGCCGGTCACATGATAGTTCATCGGATAGTCGACGGCGTCGGCGAGCCCGCGATAGAGCTCCGCCGAATAACGCTGCATGTTCATGATCGACCAGGACGTCGAGAAGGTCGGCACGTTGCCGGCCGCATGCCAGGTCGAGCCCGACGTGAGTTCGTTGCGTTCGATCAGGATGCTGTCGGTCCAGCCGGCCTTCGCCAGGTGATAGAGCGAGGAAACGCCGACGGCGCCTCCGCCGATGATGACGACGCGCGCGTATGCGGGAAGACCCATTCTCGATGGCCCCTTGTCTTCGGATTCCGGTGATTATCCGACCCCGTCGACGCGACATCAATTTGCGCGAAACCGCTTTTTTGATCGAGAAATTCGATTAGTATCCGGCCACGCACGGAGCAGGGCATGCAGATCGAATTCGTCGAGACGTTTCTGGATCTCATGGAGACCCGCTCGTTCAACCGGACGGCGGAACGTCTCGGCCTGAAGCAATCCACCGTTTCCTCGCGCATCGCCGTGCTGGAGGAGATGCTGGACGCGCGCCTGTTCGAGCGCAGCCGCTCCGGCACGGTCCCCACGCCCGCGGGCGAGCGCTTCGTCGAACATGCGCGCGCGCTGCGCCACGAATGGCAC
>JBATNB010000555.1:0-4457 GCA_049290135.1 Rhizobiaceae bacterium | reverse complement strand
AGCATCACGATCAATGACCTGACCGGAATCGCCGACCTGCCATGGGCCGAGCAAAAGACGCGCGTCTTTGCCTGAGCCATGGCGGTGGGAGGCGGATCCTGCTCTGAACCACCCTTGATCGCGCTCGGGAACGACTACCTCGCGTTCTCAGACTGCTTTGCAATGCGGAGTGTGGGTCGGAAACGTATAAACGGCCAGACTTAGCAACATGCTGGAAAAATTGAGAATTCTCGCCGGAACCGCAAACGTCGAGGTTCGTGCAGAATGAGACAGAAGCCCATTCAGAGACTGGAGGCCACCGCCCGGTCGGTCTCAAAGGTTCGGTTCCGTCCCGCAAACCCCTTTGAACAAAAAAGGAATTTCGAGCGCGGAGGCACAGGTTTTGGAGTTTGCGATAGGATAATGGCGGAGGGAGTGGGATTCGAACCCACGGTGGGCTTGCGCCCACGCCGGTTTTCAAGACCGGTGCCTTAAACCGCTCGGCCATCCCTCCGGTCCGGCGGATATGCGTCAGCGCGCCGGGGTTTGCAAGGATCGACGCCTTCCGGCCGGCAATGGCGCCATGGTCACAAAATTGTCGGCTTCCGGCCGCAATCGGTTAATGACAAAAAAATGATTTGCTGCGAATTCATGGTGGCTTCGCAATCGCCGGGGGAGGCGATCGGGGCGCCGGGCATGAACGGGGATGGCATGACAGGTTCCAACGGCGCGCGCACGGGTCAACGCCACAGGCTTCGCGGCGCCATATCCGCGCTGGCGGTCGCCGCCGTGCTTGGCGGCTGCAATTCCGCGCCCGAACCCAAGATCGCCTTCGTCAAGGGCGTCGCCCAGGGCCGCGCCGCCACCGAGACGACGCAGCCGAAGGAATATTTCCCGCAGGCCGTCTATGGAGTGAAGGCGTCGCCGCGCGTCTCCAGCAACACGCGTTCGCGCATGAAGCGCGGCGGCGGGCGCTATCTGGTCGGCAAGCCCTACCAGGTGCGCGGCAAGTGGTATTATCCGAAGGAAATCTCTTCCTACCGCAAGACCGGCATGGCCTCGTGGTACGGCTCGGCATTCCATGGCCGGCTGACGGCCAATGGCGAAGTCTACGACATGCACGGCCTGACCGCCGCCCATCCCACCATGCCGCTGCCCAGCTATGCGCGCGTGACCAACCTGGCCAACGGCGCCTCGGTCATGGTGCGCGTCAACGATCGCGGGCCATTCCATGGCGGCCGGATCATGGACCTGTCGCAGCGCGCCGCCGAACTGCTCGACTACAAGCATTCCGGCACGGCGAAGATCGATGTCGAGTATGTCGGCCCGGCGCCGATCGAGGGGCATGACGAGCAATATCTGATGGCATCCTACAATCCCGGCGGCGCGAAACCGGCGCCCTCGGGGGCGACGATGGTGGCCATGAGCGGCCCGGTGCCGCAATCGGGCGTCGGCCCGGCCGCCGCGTTCCCCGGGCAACTGGTCGACAATGGCCCGATGGCCGCGCCGCTGTCGGATCCGGTGCTGCCCGAACTCGGGCCGATGATCGAGCCGAGGCCCGGCAAACCGTTGCTGGCGACCGGCAACCCGCTGGCCTATGCCGGTTCGGCCGGCGCGCAGCCCTTCGACCTGGTCGATTCCGGCCGCGAGTCCGAGGGCTGGAAGGACGCCAACCCGGTCTATGTGTCGCTTGGCGCGTTCGAGAATGATGGCGATGCGGGGCGCATCGCGTCGGCGCTCGCCGATCTTGCCAGGGTCGACCGCGAGACGGTGGTGCTCGATGGCCGGGCGCTGACCGCGCTGACGGCGACGCCGAAATCGCCCGCCGACCTCGACCTGGTGCTCAGGACCGCCTGGCAGGCCGGCGCCGATGGCGCCTTCGCGGTCCGCGACCGCTGAACCGGCGCAGTTGCCGGCGCCGGCGCCGGTTGCTATTGGTCAACGGCAATCACAACACGGTGCGGCGCCAGCCATGTCAGTCCTGCGCTTGCTGCGCATTCTCGCCTTCTTGCTGACCGGCGCCACGCTGGCGTCACCCGCCGTCGCGCAGGCGCTGTTCGAGACCAAGGCGGCGCAGGCCTACATGATCGAGGCCGAGACCGGCTCGATCCTGTTTGCCAAGGATGCCGATGCCCCGGTGCCGCCGGCATCGCTGGCCAAGCTGATGACCATGGAAGTGGTCTTCAACGCCATCAAGGCCGGGCGGCTGAAGATGGATGACGGGTTCTACATTTCCGAAAACGCCTGGAAGAAGGGCGGCAGCTCGTCCGGCGGCTCGACGATGTTTGCCGAACTGAAGTCGACCGTGCCGCTGGACGCACTGGTGCAGGGCACCATCGTGCAATCGGCCAACGATGCCTGCATCGCCATCGCGGAGGGCATGGCGGGCACGGAGGAGAATTTCGCCGCGCTGATGACGGAACGCGCGCGCGAGATCGGGCTGGTCCGTTCGGAATTCCGTAATGCCACCGGGCTTCCCGCCGACGGCCAGCAGGTCACGATGCGCGAACTCGTCATGCTGGCGCAGCACATCTGGCGGAACTACCCCGAATTCTACCGTTTCTATTCGCAGCCGGATTTCACCTGGAACAAGATCACGCAGAAGAACCGCAATCCGCTGTTGCGCATGGACATCGGCGCCGACGGGCTGAAGACCGGCTTCACCGACGCCTCGGGCTACGCCATCGTCGGCTCGGTGAACCGCAACGGCCGGCGGCTGTTCCTGGCGATGAGCGGGCTTGCCAGCGAGGCACAGCGCGCCGAGGAAGCCCGCAAGATGCTCGACTGGGGCATCCGCGCGTTCGAGAAACGCGAGTTGTTCGGCGCCGAAACCGTGGTCGGCGAGGCCGGACTCTATGGCGGGGCCAAGAAGGGCGTCGCGCTGGTCGCGCGCACACCGATCGCCGTGCTCATCCCCATCACCAACCGCGACAGGCTGAAGGCGCGCATCGTCTATACCGGGCCGGTACTGGCACCGGTCGCCAAGGGGCAGCCGATCGGATCGCTGAAGGTCTGGATCGGCGACACGCTCTCGGGCGAGACCAAGCTCTATGCCGCCGAGGACGTGCCGGTCGGGCCGATCCACCGGCGGGCCCTCGACGCGCTGCAGGAATTGCTCGTGGGCTGGATGCGGTGATGCGCGGCGCGTTCGTGACGTTCGAAGGCGGGGAGGGCGCCGGCAAATCCACCCAGATCGCCCTGCTCGCGGACCGGCTGCGCCAGGGAGGCCGCGAGGTCGTGGTGACGCGGGAACCCGGCGGAACGCCGGGCGCGGAAGCGGTGCGGCACGTGCTGCTGACCGGGGCGGCCGAGCAGATCGGCGCGGCGATGGAGGCCATCCTGTTTGCGGCGGCCCGCGCCGACCATGTCGACGGGGTCATTCGCCCGGGGGTCGAGCGCGGCGCGGTGGTGCTTTGCGATCGCTTCGCCGATTCCTCGCGGGTCTATCAAGGCTTTACCGGCAATCTCGATCCGGATTTCATGCAGTCGCTGGAACGTGTCACCGTGGCCGGAATGACCCCGGACCTGACGTTCATTCTCGACCTGCCGCCCGAGGACGGGCTCGACCGCGCCGGACGGCGGCGCGGAGACGCCAAGCCCGACCGCTACGAGAAGGAAAAGGTGGAGGTGCACCGGCAGCGGCGCGACGCCTATCTGGCGATTGCCCGGCAGGAACCCGAGCGATGCGCGGTAATCGACGCCATCGGCGAGCCGCACGAAATCGCCGCCGCCATCTGGGCGGAGTTTCGCAAGCGCATCGGCCCGGAGCTGAACGGCGATGCGTGAGCGGCTGGCGCCGGAGCAATTCGATACGCTGGCCGACGCGCCCGACCCGCGCGAGAGCCTGGCCGTGGCAGGCCATGACGAGGCGGTAGCCCAGCTCGTGCGCGCCTACGCCAATGGCAAGCTGCACCATGCGGTGCTGCTGGCCGGCCCGCGCGGCATCGGCAAGGCCACGCTGGCCTTCCGCTTCGCCGGCCATGTGCTGGCCAATCCCGACCCCGCCGCCGCACCGCTGGTGCTGTCGCCGCCGGCGGGCGATACCGGACTTTTCCGGCAGATCGCCTCGGGCGGCCATCCGGGCATCCTGCATCTGTCGCGGCCTTTCGACGACAAGCGCAAGCTGTTCCGCACCGCGATCACGGTCGAGGAAATCAGGCGCGTCGGCCGCTTCGTCGGCACCACGCAGCATGACGGCGGCTGGCGCATCGTCATCGTCGACACCGCCGACGATCTCAACCCCAATGCCGCCAACGCCCTGCTGAAGAGCCTGGAGGAACCGCCGGCCCGCACCTTCTTCCTGATCCTGGCGCACCAGCCCGGGCGCCTTGTCGCCACGATCCGTTCGCGCTGCCAGATGCTGCGCCTTCATCCGCTTGGCGACGCCGACCTGCTGTCGGCGCTGGCGACGGCCGACATGCGGGTGCCGGACGGCGAACGCGATGCGCTGTTGCGGCGCGCCAAGGGCAGCGTGCGCG
>JBATNB010000554.1:0-4319 GCA_049290135.1 Rhizobiaceae bacterium | reverse complement strand
ATCGCCACCCGCGCCAGCACCGGCAGCGACGCCTGCGGCCCGGTGACCGCCACGAGGCCGGCGGCGGCCAGGAGCATCTGCAGCCCCATGGCCAGGAGGATCAGCCCGATGACCAGCGCCGCGAGGCGATTCCCGTTCATGCCGGGATCATAGGGATGCGGGAGGGAGTGTCCAGCCGCGCCTCACCCCGAAAGGTGCAGCACCACCTCGCGCCGGTGCGCGGCGTCGCGGTGCTCGAACAGGAAGATCCCCTGCCAGGTGCCGAGCGCCAGGTGCCCGTCCATCACCGGGACCGACAGCGACGTCGCCGTCAGCGCCGCCTTGATGTGGGCCGGCATGTCGTCCGGCCCTTCCGTGGTGTGCGCGATCCAGCGTTGCGACGCATCGTCCGACGGCGGCACCAGCCGGCGGAAGAACTCCCCAAGGTCGCGCTTCACGTCGGGATCGGCGTTTTCCTGGATGACCAGCGAGCACGAGGTGTGGCGCACGAACAGCGTCAGCAGGCCCGTCGCCAGCCCCGCTTCCGCGACGAACCGCTCCGCCTCCCCGGTGATCTCGATGAGCCCGGGGCCGGACGTGTCGATGCGCAGGAGGGCCTGGCGCATGCCTATTGCGGCGCGCGCGTCCATGTCTCCGAATCGCAGAACGCCTGGCCGATGGCGCAGCCCTTGATCTTCAATTCGTCGCCGAACACGACCACCGTGCCGTTGAAGGTCATGAAGCCGGGCATTTCGGGATGCTTCATGCCCGATCCGGTCCACGCATCGCCCTGCCTCACCATGCCGTGGCACATCTCGAACCCCGGGCGCGATCCGGTGTCGATGTGGCAGGCAAGCTTGCCGTCGGCGACCGCGGCGACAACGACATCGCCGTTCGGGCGCAGCCACCGGCCCTCGACATCCTCGGCGGCGAGCGCCGGCGCGGCGAGCGCGGCGACCACCGCGACAGACAAGGCACGCTTGAAGACCATTCCGTTTCTCCCTGGCACCGGCGACATCCGGTTTTCCGCGAAGCTAAGCAAAGCGCGCCGCCATGAAAACTGCGGCCTTCAGCCGCGCGGCGGGGCGGGCTCAGCGCGCGGTCAGGGCAAGCCGGGCGGAAAGCAGCACGAAGGTGGCCGCGAAGGTCCGGCGCATGAAGGTCATGACCCGCGGCCGGGTGATGATGCGGTCGCGCATCGCCGCCGCGAAGGTGCCATAGGCGACGAAGACCACGAAGGTCATGAGCATGAAGACCGCCGAGAGGCCGAGCATCTGCGGCAGCGGGTTCGCAACGCCGGCGTCGATGAACTGCGGCAGGAAGGCCAGGAAGAACACCGAGAGCTTCGGATTGAGAATGTTGACGAGGAAGCCTGATACCGCGATCCCGACGGCGCCGCGCGGATCGGGTTCGCCGGCGGGGGCAAGCGCGCCGCGATCGGCGAGCGTCATCCACGCCAGGTAGAGAAGATAGGCGATGCCGAGCAACTTGACCGTCTGGAACGCCAGCGCCGAGGCATGCAGGAGCGCCGCCACGCCGAGGATCGCGGCCGCGATGTGCGGCAGGATTCCGAGCGTGCAGCCCAACGCCGCCGCATAGCTGGCCGCGCGGCCGCGCCCGAGCGCCACGCCAAGCGTGTAGAGCACGCCGGCGCCCGGCGCGATCACCACGACGAACGAGGTCAGCAGGAATTCAGGCGTCATGACGCATCCAAGAAAAAACGCCCCGAGGCTGGCCGGCCGCCGGGGCGTTGTCAATTCCGCTGGTCCTCAGCTGTCGAGGAAGCTCCTGAGCTTGCGGCTGCGGCTCGGGTGCTTGAGCTTGCGCAGCGCCTTCGCCTCGATCTGGCGGATGCGTTCGCGCGTCACCGAGAATTGCTGGCCGACTTCCTCCAGCGTGTGGTCGGTGTTCATGCCGATGCCGAAGCGCATGCGCAGCACGCGCTCCTCGCGCGGGGTGAGCGAGGCCAGCACCCGCGTCGTCGTCTCGCGCAGGTTCGCCTGGATCGCAGCGTCGATGGGCAGGATGGCGTTCTTGTCCTCGATGAAATCGCCGAGGTGCGAATCCTCCTCGTCGCCCACCGGCGTCTCCAGGCTGATCGGCTCCTTGGCGATCTTGAGCACCTTGCGCACCTTTTCCAGCGGCATGGCGAGCTTCTCGGCCAGTTCCTCCGGCGTCGGCTCGCGGCCGATCTCGTGCAGCATCTGGCGCGAGGTGCGCACGATCTTGTTGATCGTCTCGATCATGTGCACCGGGATGCGGATGGTGCGCGCCTGGTCGGCGATCGAGCGGGTGATGGCCTGCCGGATCCACCAGGTGGCATAGGTGGAGAACTTGTAGCCGCGGCGGTACTCGAACTTGTCGACCGCCTTCATCAGCCCGATGTTGCCCTCCTGGATCAGGTCGAGGAACTGCAGGCCGCGGTTGGTGTATTTCTTGGCGATCGAGATGACGAGGCGCAGGTTCGCCTCCACCATTTCCTTCTTGGCAATGGCCGCCTCGCGCTCGCCCTTCTGCACCTGGTTGACGATGCGGCGGAACTCCTGGATCGAGATCGCGGTTTCCTGGGCCAGCGCCTGGATCTCGCCGCGCAGTTCGCCGATGGTCTGCTTCTCGCTCTTGGCGAATTCCTTCCAGCCGCGCGCCGACAGGTTGGCGATGCTCTTCATCCAGTTCGGGTCGAGTTCCGATCCCTGGTAGACCTCCAGGAAGCTGTCGCGCCGCACGCCGTAGCTCTCGGCCAGGCGCAGCAGCCGCCCCTCGTTCTGCACGAGGCGCTTGTTGATGTCGTAGAGCTGGGCGACCAGCGCATCGATGCGCTGCTGGTTGAGCGACAGGCTCTTGACCGCCTTGATGAGCTCGTCCTTGAGCTGGCGGTGCCGGCGCTCCTGGCTCGGCGACAGCGAGCCGGCGGCGTTGAGCCGGTTCTCGACCTGCTGGTCCTGCAGCTTGCGCAGCTTCTTGTAGGTGTCGGCGATGCCGTCGAAGGTTTCCATCACCTGCGGGCGCAGCTCGGCTTCCATGGCCGCCAGCGACAGGTTGGCCTCGTCCTCGTCCTCTTCTTCCTCTTCCATGCGGCTTTCGCCGCCGACATTGGTGATGTCGTCATCGTCCATGGCGCGCGACGGCCGGCGCAGCCGGTCGTCGGGCCGCGGCTTGTCCTCCTCGCGACGCTCCACCACCGGCGCGGCTTTCGCCTCAGGCCCGGCATAGGTGGCCTCAAGATCGATGATGTCGCGCAGCAGGATCTTCGATTCGTTGAGCTCGTCGCGCCAGATGATGATGGCCTGGAAGGTCAGCGGGCTTTCGCACAGGCCCGCGATCATCGTCTCGCGGCCGGCCTCGATGCGCTTGGCGATGGCGATCTCGCCTTCGCGCGACAGCAGCTCCACCGACCCCATCTCGCGCAGATACATGCGCACCGGATCGTCGGTCCGGTCGGTCGGCTCCTTCTTCTGCGCCACCGCGACTAGCGGCGCCGCGCCGGTCTCGGCAATGTCGCCCGGTTCGTCGTCGGCGGTATCGGGCTCGGCCTCGGCGTCCTCGCCGGTCTCCTCGTCCTCGACCACGGTGATGCCCATGTCGGAGAGCATCGCCATCGTGTCCTCGATCTGCTCGGAGGTGACTTCCTCGGAGGGAAGCACGGCGTTGAGCTCGTCCATGGTCACGTAGCCGCGCTTCTTGGCGGCCTTGATCATCCGCTTGACAGCGTCGTCGGAGAGGTCAAGCAGCGGCCCGTCGGTCGAGGCCTCGCGTTCGGTTTCCTGCTCGTCCTTGTCCTTCGCCTTCGTCGCCATGCGTCTCAAACTCCCTGGTGGACCGCTTCCGGTCGTCCGGACGGCGGGCGGCGCGCACGGCAGCGCGCACTCGCCCGACCCTGCGGTTTGCCGTAACTCCGTTAATGCACGATTAACCCTGTTTGCCCGGCCGTGGACCGCGGGCTGGACACAAATCCCGTCCCGCCGCGACACGGCTCCGCGAAAGCCTTCCTGATTCCGCCGATTCGTCGGCCCGTCAAGCGGCGCCGGCGCGAATTCCGCCTTGACCGCCTGCAAATCCGCCGCGACGGCCGGACGAAACAGGCGTCCGCACCTATGTAGGTATTGCCGGGCCATCGGCAAAGGGGCGCGTGACCTTGGACGGAATCAATCAGCCGTCGCGGCTGGCCCGGCCCGATGCCCCGCCGAAACCGTCGATCAGCGCCTCGACCGACTGCGCCGCGCGCGCCTGGTGCTGGATGTCGATGAGCCGCCGGTAGTTCTCGTCCGTCGGCTCGCCGGCGAGCGCGATCTCGGCCGCCTTGAGTTCGCGTTGCAACTGGCGGGCCTGCCGGTGCAGGC
>JBATNB010000553.1:0-11378 GCA_049290135.1 Rhizobiaceae bacterium | reverse complement strand
GGCCGCATCTTCCCCCATGTCGTTTGCGATACGCCACTCGGGGAAGCCGTTGATGCGGGCATCGTCAAGACACCGATCATCGGGCGCACCAAGGAACTGGTCGAACAGGCCCACGACGATGCAGCGTATCGCTATGAGGCCCACCTTCGCCTCGGCTATGAGCGGTGGAAGCGAAGCCGCGCAGAATGGGAGAAGAGCGGCAAGAAGCCCCTGCTCTTTGTCATGTGCACCGACACGGAAGCCGCGAACCAGATCACGGCGCGTCTGAACGCTGACAGCGTTTTCTCGGACCTGAATGGCAAGACGATCAATCTGCACACCAATCTGAAAGGCAAGGTCAAGCGCCGCAACATCGGCGGGCAGACGATTGAGGTCTTCGAAGAAAGCGAAAAGGACATCAGCGACGAGGACTTGAAAGCGATCCGCCGCATTAGCCGGGAGCTTGATCGACCAGACAGCCCGTATTCCTGTATCGTGTCCGTCCTTATGTTGCGTGAAGGCTGGGACGTTCGGAATGTCACGACCATCGTCCCGCTCCGACCGTATAGCTCCAAGGCGAACATCCTGCCCGAGCAGACACTTGGCAGAGGTCTGCGACGGATGACGGCACCCGGCCAAGCCAACGAACTGGTTACCGTTGTCGAACACCCTGCCTTTTCTAGCCTGTACGAGCAGGAGCTTGAGCAAGAGGGCCTGCCCATTGAGGTGCTGGATACTGACAAGGTGCCAGCGACGACGGTCACGATTTTCCCTGACGAGTCAAAAGACCTTGTCGCGCTGGACATCGTTCTGCCTGCGTTGACCGCAGCGCATGAGATCAAGCCAAAGTTGGAAGCGCTCAGCATCGACGATGTTCGGAAGGCTTTCGCACGCTACAAGCCACTCCCACTTGGCAGCAAGGGAGACGTTGATGTTGTCTATGAGGGGCGTCACCTGATCACCGACGAGGTGGTCGAGGTTATGAATATCAGCCTGCCGCTGCTTCAGAACGGTGTGACAGCTATCTCATTCTATGTTCGAGAGCTTGAAGCAGCATGCAAGGTCCAATCAACGCACACAGTGCTTGCCCCGCTTCTTGAAACCTTTCTGACGGATATTCTATTCACGGAGAAATCAGGCCTTTTCGACAAGCGTCTGACGAGCCGCCTTGCCGATCAGGATGTGCGCGAACACATTCGGGCAGTTTTCATCCCCCTAATCCGTGAGCGAACAGTCAAGACCGAGAAGCGCCGCGCTGACGGTTTGGCCATGCAGTTGCGGAATTGGAAGCCTTACCAGGCGACGCTTTCGGAAAGGAAGCCTGTCGAGAAGGCAAAGCAAACACTCTTCAATCTCGTGCCGTGCGACCAGTCACTTGAGGTCGCAATGACGGCATTTCTGGACAACTGCGCAGACGTTTCGGCGTTTGCGAAGAATGCCGGACCACAAGCGCTTCGCATCGACTATCTTACAGCCGATCAGCGCTTGGCATTCTACCGCCCTGATTTCTTTGTGCGAATGAACGATGGAGAGTACGCCCTCGTTGAGACGAAAGGACGGCAGGACAGCGATGTCCCACGAAAGGCACAAGCCGCTATTGAATGGTGTAAGGCCGCATCCAAGGGCAGCGCGAAGTGGAGCTACGTTTTCACCCCCCAGAATGTCATGGAGCGGCTGACAGGCAACCGCTTTGCTGATCTGGCGCGGGCTTGTGCTCCAGCACTTCAAAACCTCCTCAGCGAGACTACGGCACAACCGGAGCTTCCCCTATTTGGGCCAAAGGCTGACAACGACGCAGAGAACTTCTACGGTAAGGACATCTTTGACCGGCTTCCGATGAGGGCAAAGAAGGCGGCGACTGACGCTTTGGAGCTGTATCGTTTTTTCGAGAAGAAAACCGAAGCGCCGAACTTCGCACCGGTATTCAGCGCTCTTCTCGGGCCGTTTGATGAGGCCTGCAAGGCTGTTATCATTGCCCGTCTTCAGTCGCACCTACCAGCTCGACCGGTGGATCAACGCGACTGGTTCGAGCCTTACATGCCTAGCGGTCTGGAAAAAAGGAGTCTCGACCACTACAACGGCATGGCGAAGAACCTGAAGCGAGGTCTGGTCTATGGGAACCCGCATTCGGTGATTGGTCTGCTGAGGTCATGCCTAGACTACGCCCTTAACGACAGCACAAAAATTGATGGCGTGTTCAAGTCGGTCAGTGATGAGTTCCGCTTCGAAGGCGCTCACAGCGTCTTGGACATGGTTTCGGCAGTTAACACGTTCCGCAACACCTACGTCGCACACGGTGAAAAAGAGCTGCGCGACGGCGGTACCGCTGAGCGGAACCTGCGGGACTGGGTGACGACCTTGGCGAAGGTTGCGGCGCTGTGATGACAGGACTTGCTTCAAGCTCACCAAGAAAAACCCGCTTGTTTCCCTCGGAGCCGCCTTCTTCTCGCTATGGGGGCGCGAAGGCGGCTCCGAGGAAAACAAGCTCTCTTGGTATCTCTATCTCTAACTGTCTTAGGCGCAGCGGCCCCACGGAATCGACCGGAAGTGACCGCAGATTACCTACGCCGTGCTTCCTATGTGCTTCCTGCGCCAAGGGGCAAAGCGGAGAGAGCGACTTAAGTCATTGAAATAGTTGGTGCACCCGACAGGATTCGAACCTGTGACCTCTGCCTTCGGAGGGCTAGGGGATTGGTTTTCTGAGCGTTGCCGCAGATAGCCAGAAGCAGCACAAGAAGTTTGATTTATCAATAAAAATAGTGTTTTATAGGGTCTATGGCGGATGACCGGGGATGACCCCACATTCCGCTAGATTACCCAAGGCGTGCTTCCTATGTGCTTCCTGTAACTCCGATGGCCCAAGACCGGCTCACAAAGACCGTGGTGGACAAGCTGGACCCGGGCGCGAAGGACTACTTCGCGTGGTGCGGGAAGCTGGCGGGGTTCGGTGTGCGCGTCTGGCCCAACGGCAAGAAGACCTTTGTGGTGCAATATCGTGCAGGAGGTCGCGGCGCACCTACCCGGCGCAAGTCGCTTGGCACCTTTGGCGTCGTGACGGTCGATCAGGCACGCAAGGCGGCAGAGGACTATTTGGCCTCTGCGCACCTTGGCAACGATCTTGTCGGGGCGGAACGGAAGGTCCGCGCCGAAATGACCGTGTCGCAGCTCTGTGACGAGTACATCGAGCACGGCATGGACACTAAGAAGGCAAGCACGGTCAAGACAGACAAAGGGCGGATCAACGCACACATCCGAGCCCTCTTGGGAAAGAAGAAGATCAGCGCGGTCACGCGGCAGGACATCGAGCGCTTCTTGAGTGACGTCGCCAAGGGCAAGACCGCCCGCGACAAGCGCACCGCCAAGGGCCGCTCCATCGTGACCGGCGGCAAGGGAACGGCGACCCGAACTGCCCGCCTTTTGGGAGGCATCTTCACCTATGCGGTCAACCAAGGTTACTTGGAAGCCAATCCGCGAAAAGGCGTGAAGCTCTACAAGGACGGCAGCAAGGACAGGTTTCTGAACCGCGACGAGATCGACCGCCTTCTTCAAACTCTGGAAGAAGCCGAGACCATCGGCCTGCCATGGGAACTTCGCGAGGACGCCAAGACCAAGCATCGCCCGAAAGAGGGAAATCTGCGCGAAGTGCTTTCGCCCCATGTGACCGGGGCGATCAGGCTGCTTCTTCTGACTGGATGTCGCCTACGCGAGATATTGCACCTGCGATGGGAAGAGGTGGACTTCGAACGCGGCTTCCTGCTCCTGCCCGACAGCAAGACAGGGCGCAAGACCGTCTACTTGTCAGACGTGGCCGTCGAGGTGCTGCGCGACATCCCCCGCGTGAGCGCCTATGTCATCGCTGGTAGTCAGCAAGACAGACCGCGATCCGACCTCAAGCGGCCTTGGCAGCGAATCACACGCCATGCCCAACTCGAAAATCTGCGCCTGCACGACCTTCGGCACACCTTTGCGTCAATCGCGGTCGAGCAGAACATGAGCCTCTACATGGTCGGCAAGCTCCTTGGTCACAAGTCGCCCGAGACCACGGCGCGATATGCCCACCTCGCCAGAGACCCCATGCAGCGGGGAGTAAACGAGATTGGCGAAATGATTCGAGGAAAGCCAAAGTCGTAGTCAAGTCCGCCAGTCGGTTTTACAACTGACAACGTCAGACATCGTTGCGGCAAACAAAGCATTCCGATACATAGGGCAGCATCGATCCAATCAGATCGACCCGGCACGCACCAACGGAACGGTGCAGCCCCCAGGTATCAGGACAATCCCCCGGAAATCCCAACCTATCCCGCTTTCGGATGACCGATTGCGGCAACCAAACCTCATGCCTGATGGAGCTTCACCATGAACGCAATCAATCCGCTTCCTTTGCCTACAAAGGACGCCAGCCGTTACCTTCGCCGCGCCTTCAATCTCTCCTGCACACCGGGGACTCTGGCCAAGTATCGGGTGCAGGGCATTGGCCCCGTCTACAAAAAGATCGGAGCCAGCGTGTTCTACGACATCGCGGAACTCAACAAGTGGGTTCACTGGCGCACGTTCATCCGTCGCAGCACGTCCGACATCTACACGGCGCAGTATCCCGATCCGGGACGTGACTGTGACGTGTGGGGATCGCTCGGCCTCGTCCTACCGGGAGCACCCGTGCCCGGCGCAATCGATCTGAACTAGGAGGATCGGGAGAGAACGGCGATTCGCCTTCTTTATCAATGACTTGAACGAAACTCATTTGTTGACACCCTCTGAGGGTCTGGTTTGTATTGATAGGTGAAGGCCACCCGGCCTTCACCATGACAGCAACCATCAGAAAGGGTCACGTCATGGACGAACAGAATGACAACTTCATCCTCATCCCGGCCAAGAGCGGCGGCGGCGCACTCGTGCGGCGCAGCCAGATCGCGGGCGGTCGCGCCAACGGTGCCGAGGGCGCAATCATCTATCTGGCCTCTGGCCCGTCTGTCTACACCACGGCGACTATTCCGCAGATCGCGGAATATCTCGGCGCACGGAAGGCCGAAATCGGCTGATCCGGCCAAGGCTTGCGGGGTTTCGTCATGAAGCCCCGCAACAACCCCACAGACAAGCAGCTTGCAAATCGGATGCGCGGCACGCCCACGTCGCACACCGATCCCCGCGCCCGCCACGATGCCTATTGGGCCTTGCGGGCGCACGGCTATTCACACGGGCTTGCCAAGCGAGTCCTGCGTGACGAGCGGCCCCGCGTGACGCGTGAAACCCGCGAGCATCCAGACGACACTTTCGACGGCATCGACCCCGACGAAATTCTCGTGCCCAATCGCGTGACATTGAACACGCTGGAAGTGACCATTCGCCCCGACCTGAGCGAAGACACATTCAGGAATGCCCCGCCGCGCGACACGGAATACACGATCTGGTTGGACGGAATTAGCAGCTTTGGCCTTCGCGTCCGCCCCAGCGGTTCGAAGTCCTACATTGTCATGTTCCGCATCAAAGGTGATCGCAGGCCCTACCGGCTGACACTCGGAAACGCTGCCGACATCCCATTCGACACCGCCAAGCAAATGGCCAAGATCGCACGGATGGAGGCCTTGGCCGGAAATGACCCACGCGGGATGCACAAGAGCGGTGAATTGCTGAAACGCGCGAAAATCTGAGCAATCCCGTCTTGGCCGGTTTCCCCGATGTTGCCCCAGAGAAACAAGGAAACGCCGGGGAAACGCTGTGCCAGCCCACAGAGTCAGCGAGTCCAAGTTTTTGCTTCCTACAAAGAAACACGGAGGAGAAACGCGGAACCAAGCTGGAAACATACCGGGAAATAGGGAAACGCCAGACCTGCCATCACTGAATCGCCATTGCCGGATTCTGTGGTTGAGTCTGTCAGGCGGTATTGAAGATCGCCAAGCCAGTTTGGCTTGGCCTTGCAACTTGCGCACGTTCACCCGCTGGGCCGAGATTGCGCAGGCCAAGGACTACCGGAAGAGCGCCAGCACCCAAACCAGAACTGCCTCGACGGATAGTGATTTGGACAGTGGAATATGTAAATGGATGAAGAAAATTGATCGCGGCTCTTCGACGGAAAAGAAGAATGATCAATTGAGGTTACAGGATCAGGACGAACACTGGACTAAGGACGAAAGACCAAGCCTTGCCGGAAGGCAATACCGGCTCAGTAGGGTGATTCCAGACGGAAATGGCCTCACCCCACCCCAACCTAACGAGGCATGTTCTGCCGGAGGTGGTTGCATCGGCGCTACCACCTCCACACTAGTTAATCGTGTATTCCTTCCACGGGATCGCGCCAAGCGGCGTTCGGGACAAGAACCGCGCGATATCGGGACGCCCGAAGTAGGTAGGGCGCCCCCGGCTGTCCTGCGCCATCAGCACCACCGGCATGCCTCCGAAGGTCGGGGCAAACGCACGGATCGCATCACTCGCCGCCAGCCTGTTCTGGACGACATGGGATTTCACGACAACAACCGCAAAGGTCTGACCTTGCTCTTTGATAACTGCTCCTTGAAAATGCATCGCCATTCCTCCTATGCTGCCATCTTGCCGCTGCGCGTATTGATCCATTCGCACGCTTCCTTGGGCAGCCAGCCCTGATAGTCGCGGGTCACGCCGATCACGAGAAAGAAGTCGTTCTTGTCGACATGCGGTTCGAGCTTCTTCCAAATGCCAGAGGCGGTGAGCGAGGTATCGACCAGCCAGGTCGAATCCAGATAGTGCCACCACTCCCCGCAGGACTTGATGGCCTCATGCAGCGCCGCGTAGTTCTGACCGGGACGCTTCAGGTCGTAGTTGATCGCGTAGATCATGTGTCCGGCCTCCTTGAGCCGCATTGATGAGGTTGGGCGGAGGGCCGAGCTTCCCCGGCCCCCGATTGGTCGCGTCCTACTTCTTCTTGTTCGGACGCTGGGTCAGCGCCGAAGCCGCTGCCGACTTTGCCGCCGGGCTGGACTTCGGATCGCGGAGCACTTTCGACGCTGCCGAAGCAGCCTTCGCGCTCGTCACTTCCTTGTTGGACTTCGCCATGTTGATCACCTCCTTTCGTGGCGTTTGCGCGCTGCCTACTGGAGGCGGCGCTTGACTTCCTCGATGAGCGCGGGCGAACCCGAGACCTCGAAGGATAGGTTGTCGAGAGAGCGCCCGACGACCGTGATGGTCGGCGCGGCACCGGTTTCGGGATCGCGGACACCGCGCAGCTTGCCGCGCACCATTTCCTCGATCTGCGAGAGCATCGCCCGCTCAAGCTGGTTGGCGATGTCGTTGGGCCTGACCTTGCGCCCGTTCAGCTTCCATTCGATCTTCAACATGGCCCTTCTCCTACTGGTGGCAGCGATTGACGCCCCGGACTTATGGGTATATTAACTATTCGTGTCGGCCCCGGTTGTCAAGGGGTCCGAATACTAACTATCCGCATCAGGGAGGTGCCGCAGAATGATCAACCCGAGACCCGGCTTGCGATGGGGCATCGAGCAGCGGTTAGAGTTCATCGAGTTCCGGCTGTTCTGGGAGGGTGCCATCAACCGGGCCGATCTCATCGACTTCTTCGGGGTATCAGTCCCGCAGGCGTCGAAAGACCTGTCGCATTATCAGGAGCTTGCGCCCGAAAACATGGCGTATGACACAAGCCTCAAGCGCTATGTCGCAGCCGAACACTTCGAACCGAGGTTCCTGAAGCCCGATGCAGGCCGATACCTTTCGCAACTTGCTTCGCTTGGCCGCGGGCTGATCAGCGCGGATGAGGCTTGGTTTGCAAACGCCCCGGCCTTCGACGTGATCGTGCGCCCCAAGCGGATCATCGACACCGGCATCCTGCGCGCCCTCCTGCAGGTGGTCCGCGAGCAGAAGTCGGTAGACATTCTTTACCAGTCGCTGAACCCCGAAAAGCCCAAGCCCGAATGGCGAAAGGTGACGCCACATGCCTTTTGTTTTGATGGGCTGCGCTGGCATGTCCGCTCTTACTGCCACGCGCGCAAGGCGTTCCGCGACTTCCTGCTTCCAAGAATCGCAGAACTTGGCGAACAAGGCGATCCGGGGCTGTTAGGCGACGCGGATCAGCCGTGGCATGAAATATACCACCTGAAACTGAAGCCGCATCCGAAGCTCTCACCAGAGCAACAGCACGCCATTGCCGCCGACTATGGCATGACGGATGGGATATTCGAACTTCCGATGCGGCTTGCCATGCTTTTCTACTTCAAGAAGCATACGGGGCTGGACTACAAGGAAACAGAAAAAGACCCGCAACAACAACATATTGTAATGGCAGACCCCGAGTCCGTTCGCGAAGCAGAGCGCCGCGCAAACCTGCCCCCGGTACATTGAGCAGTCCCATGTCAGATTCAAAAAAGAACACCTATGGCCCCGGCAACCCGCACCCGCTTTCGCAAATGCGAACTGAATTGGTTTGGGAAGGCAAGTATGATGAATTTGGGAATCGCAGAGAGGTCTCCACATCGGGCATGTCAATGCCCTTCCAAAGGATTGAGACGATAGACGAGCCTCGGCAACGGATTTTGGCTCAACGCGGCCTTTTCGACGAAGTCCGCTCTCATCGTGATGACTTTAGGAACCGATTGATTTGGGGTGACAACAAGCTCGTGATGGCGTCCCTTATCGGGGAGTTCAAGAACTCCATAGACTTGATCTACATTGACCCGCCGTTCGATGTCGGCTCTGACTTCACCATGGCTGTTCCGATTGGGGACGCGAAAGAAAAGCTGGGAAAAGACCAATCAACTCTGGAAATGGTTGCCTATCGTGACACTTGGGGGCGAGGCACTGACAGTTATCTGTCTATGATGTACGAACGCCTTTCATTGGCAAAAGACCTTCTGAGTGCGACCGGAAGCATATTTGTTCACACAGATTGGCACGTTGGACATCTGATCCAGTCCCTCTTGGAGGATGTCTTCGGCAAACGTCGCTTTATGAACCAGATCGTCTGGTGGTATGTGAACAAGCTCCCAACCGGAGGCCAACTATTCGACCGCCAACACGATGTCATCCTGTGGTTTCGTTCCGGAGACAAGCACAAATTCAACGAGATTCGGGTTGAAAGCGAGTACAAAGGGACACAGCTCCAAACTAAGAAAGTCGACGGGAAGAGGATTCCGATAATTCATCCCGAAACCGGGAAGCAAGTAAGAGTAATGAGCAGTGACAAGCCCTGCGGAGATGTTTGGCGAATGAACATGATTCACGCTCAGTCCGTTGAACGCGTCGAGTATGCCACTCAGAAACCCGAAGCTCTGCTTGAGAGAATTATCCAGTGCTGCACTGACGAGGGAGACCTCGTTGCAGATTTCTTTTGCGGCTCAGGTACAACACTTGCAGCGGCAGAGAAATTGGCTCGCAGGTGGATTGGAGCAGACCTTGGCCGCTTTTCAATACACACTTCCCGGAAAAGGTTAATCGATCTGCAAGCATCCTTGCATGCAAACCAAGTTCCCTATCGCTCATTCGATGTCTTTAACCTTGGCAGGTACGAAAGACAGTGGTGGCAACAAGAGTCACTCAATGGCGCAGAAGAAGAGCACCAGCGGATCGTGTTGAACTTCTTCCGAGCGGAGACGCTGTCAAATCCGTCTTCGCCGCTCCTACACGGGCGCAAATCGACGGCATTTGTCCATGTCGATGGGATCGACAGCATTTTCACCCGTGACGAGGCGCGAGCGGTTGCAGAAGCCACCAAGGCGGCAGGCGGGCGACAGGTGCACTGCCTCGCCTGGGATTTCGAAATGGAGATCAGGCAGACCGTCGCGTCACTTGAAACCGAGTTCGGCGTGAAGATCAGGCTGCACCGCATCCCGCGCGAGATCATGGAGAAGAACCGCACGGAAGTTCCGCCCTTCTTCGAAGTCGCGCTTCTGGAAGCGCAACCTGTCATCCGCAAAGCTGGCGGCAAAACAACGGTCGACATCAAGCTGGGCCACTTCCTGCCAAGCCTGACCGAAGTACCGTCAAAGGAGCTGGAAGCTTTGCAGGAACGCGCGCTGACCAGCGGCTTCGATTTCATCGACTTCTGGGCCGTCGATTTCGATTGGCACCCGGATCGGCCCTTCAACCATCACTGGCAGGACTATCGGACGCGCAAAGACCGCACGTTGAAGACCGTCAGCGATGCCGAGTTTAGTTATGACACACCCGGCAAGCACATTGCCTGTGTGAAAGTGGTGGATGTGTTCGGCTGCGATACCAGCATCACGGTGGAGATCGACGTATGAGTGACACCGCTTCCGACGCCATCGCAATCAATTCCGCCGCCCTCGAACCGCTCTTCGCCCCTTGGGAGGAACCGAACAAGCACCGGGTCCGCGCCAAGAAAGGCCAGCCGCCCGAGATCAAATCCTACCGGCGACAGTCACCCATTCGGATGGTCAACCCGCTTCGCGCGGCGGTGAAGGAATGGCGGGAGCTGAACTATTTCGGGGCGAGCGATACAACGCGCGATCTGCTGGCCTACTGGTTCGAGCGCCCGCATCGCTTGAGCAATTCGGCGGGGGAAGAGTTCGACTTCAGATACTATTTCTGCCAGCGGGAAGCGATTGAGACCTTCATCTACCTGATCGAGGTTCGCGGGCTAACCTCGCTGTCGTCCCTGATTTTCGAATTCGGCGGGCCGAACGCTGAGACCGAAGCTTTGGGAATCAAGCCCGAAGATGACGAATGGGCGCGCTATGCATTCAAGCTGGCGACCGGCGCAGGCAAGACCAAGTGCATGAGCTTGGCGATTGTCTGGAGCTACTTCCACGCGCTGCGCGAGAGCGAAAGCCAGCTTGCCAAGCATTTCGTGATGGTGGCCCCAAACCTCACGGTCTTTGAACGCCTGAAGGAGGATTTCAGGCCTGAAGGCGGCGGCCCCGACATTTTCATGACCGACCCCCTTGTCCCGCCAGAATGGCGTGGAGACTGGAATTTCTCGGTCGTCTTGCAGGACGAGGCCAGCGGCGCGACGACTGGCGGCGCACTCTATCTGACCAATATTCACCGTCTGTTTGAACCGAGAGACGGCAAGAAATCCGAAGCGGAGACCTACGATTGGGCTGGACCCGCTGTCTCGAAATCCAAGGCGCTGGATACCGGGGCGGAGCTTCGCGACCGGATCACTTCGCACCCGCGCATCATGGTTCTGAACGATGAGGCTCACCATGTCTGGGACCCCGGTTCGGCTTGGAGCGAGGCCATCCGCTGGCTTCACGAGGCGATCCGCAAACGGACCGGGGCCGGTCTGGTCGCGCAGCTCGACTTTTCAGCCACGCCGAAAGACAACAAGGGCCGCATCTTCCCCCATGTCGTTTGCGATACGCCACTCGGGGAAGCCGTTGATGCGGGCATCGTCAAGACACCGATCATCGGGCGCACCAAGGAACTGGTCGAACAGGCCCACGACGATGCAGCGT
>JBATNB010000552.1:0-1667 GCA_049290135.1 Rhizobiaceae bacterium | reverse complement strand
ATCCCGGTCCTTCGCTCCCGGTAGCCGCGCCATGCCCGCCGGTCAATAGAGCGCGCCGTGCGCGCCGAGCACGCCGCCGGCGACCGCCACCGCCGAGAGCGTCAGCAGCAGCAGGTGGAAACGCCGCACCAGCCGGAAGGTGCCGTCGGCATCATGCGCGGCGCGGCGGCGGAACCAGTCATGCAGGAACAGCGGCTCGGCGACGAACAGGACGATCGAGAACACCACCCACAGCGCAAGCATCAGGTGCATCCACCAGAAGGCCGGCGACAGGAACCGGTCCCAGGCGCCAAGCAGGTGCGTCATCGCCAGCCCGGTAGCGCCGGCGAGCGTAACCGACCAGCGCGCCTGCGCGGCGAAGCCGTTCTCGACCGCCTCGAACAGCGCGATGCGCCGGTCCGCCGTTTCCGTCCGGCCGACGGCGGGCAGCACCACCAGCGTGACGAAGGCGACGCCGCCGATCCAGTGAACGACGGAGACGACATGCAGCGCGCGCAGAACGGTGATCCAGTCCATCGCCGATCCATAGCATCTGCGCGGCGCCAGTGAAGGGGCGCCGGGCCGGGGCGGCGCGGAATCGTTCCAGCCCGGTCCGCCACAATTCGGCCCATCCTCCCGCATTCATTCGGCGCCTCGCAGGAGTTCATCGATGCCAAGCGTGACCAGTATCGCCAGGGCGGTTCGTTTCGTTGCCGAAATCGCCGCCATCGTCTTCGTCATGAAGTCATTTGCCTTTGCCTCCAACCACATCCCGTCGGAAAGCATGGTGCCGACGCTGGAAGTCGGCGACCGCATCCTCGTGTCGAAATGGGCCTATGGCTTCAGCCGGCATTCGCTGCTCGTCGACCCGCGAACCAGCCTGCCGGGCGAGAACGGACGCCTTCTCGGCCGCCTGCCGGCGCGCGGCGATGTCGCCGTCTTCACCCATCCGCTGAGCGGCGAAACCATGGTGAAGCGGGTGATCGGCCTGCCGGGCGACCGCGTCGCGCTCGCCTCCGGGCGGCTGTGGCTGAACGGCGCGCTGGTGGCGCGCACGCCGATGGGCACCTATTCCTACCGCGAACATCGCGGCGGCATCGTCACGGTCGCGCGCTTCACCGAGGAACTGCCCGGCGGGCGCGCCCACCCGATCGTCGAGCGCACCGATCGCGGCTTTGCCCATACGATGGGCGAGATCGCCGTGCCGCCCGGCCATCTGTTCATGATGGGCGACAATCGCGACAATTCCGCCGACAGTCGCTTCGCCGGCATGGGGTTCGTGCCGGTGGAGAATCTGCAGGGCCGCGCCGACCTCATCCCGTGGTCACTCCACCGCTGCGCCGACGAGCCGGGGCTCGCCTGCGCGAAGCGGCGGTTTCTCGCGCTGGTGGAATGATCAGGCCTCGAACCCGTCGAACAGCGCCGTCGACAGATAGCGTTCGGCGAAGGACGGGATGATGACGACCATGCGCTTGCCGGCATTCTCCGGCCGCGAGCCGACCCGGATCGCCGCCGCCAGCGCCGCGCCCGACGAGATGCCGACCGGCACGCCCTCGAGCCGGGCGACGAGGCGCGAATTGGCGATGGCGTCGTCGTTGGAGACCGTGACGATCTCGTCATAGATCGCGCGGTCGAGGATGGCGGGCGCGAAGCCGGCGCCGATGCCCTGGATCTTGTGCGGGCCGGGC
>JBATNB010000551.1:0-6723 GCA_049290135.1 Rhizobiaceae bacterium | reverse complement strand
GGCGCCGTCATTCGGCCGCCTCCGCGGGCCTGCCCGCCGCCGCCTCGCGGAACCGCCCGTAGGTCCAGTAGGCCGCGCACGCGCCTTCCGACGACACCATGCAGGAGCCGATCGGGTTTTCCGGCGTGCAGGTCGTTCCGAACAGCTTGCAGTCGGTCGGCTTCTTCACGCCGCGCAGGATCGACGGGCATTCGCAGGATTTCGGCTCGCGCGCCACTTTCTCCGTCAGCGCGAAGCGCTTCTCGGCATCGAACGCGGCGAAGCGGTCGCGGATGCGCAAGGCCGACCAGGGCACCAGGCCGAGACCGCGCCACGCGAACGACGAGCGCAACTCGAACACTTCGCCGACCAGTTCCTGGGCCTTGAGATTGCCGTGCCGGGTGACCACGCGCGTATATTCGTTCTCGACCTCGGCGCGGCCCTCATTGACCTGGCGCACCAGCATGAGCACCGACTGCATGACATCGAGCGGTTCGAAACCGGCGATGACGACCGGCTTGCGGAATTCCTCGGCGAAATATTCGTACGGCTCCGAGCCGATGACCGACGACACGTGCGACGGCCCGAGGAAGCCGTCGATGTGGACGATGCCGAATTCGCGCACCTCGGGCGATTGCAGGATGTGGGTGATCGCCGCCGGTGTCAGCACGTGGTTGCAGAAGACGGAGAAATTCGCCAGGCCCTCGGCCTCGGCGATCTTCAGGGCGACGGCGGTGGGCGGGGTCGTGGTCTCGAAGCCGATGGCGAAGAACACGACCTGCCGGTCCGGATTGTCGCGCGCGATCTTCAGCGCATCCATGGTCGAATACACCATGCGGATGTCGGCGCCGTCGGCCTTGGCGCGGATCAACGAGCGCTGCTTCGTGCCGGGCACGCGCATCATGTCGCCGTAGGTGGCCAGGATCACGCCGTGGCGTTCGGCCAGTTCGACGCCGTCGTCGATGCGGTTGACCGGCAGCACGCAGACCGGGCAGCCCGGCCCGTGGACGAAATGCACGTTCGCCGGCATGAGATCCTGCACGCCGTAGCGGAAGATCGCATGGGTGTGGCCGCCGCAGAACTCCATGAAATGATAGTCGCGGCCGGGAAGGGCTTCGTGGCGGATGGCGGCCGCGAGCGCATGGGCAAGCTTGCCATCGCGGAATTCGCTGACGAATTTCACGACGCGATCTCCTCCAGCTCATCCGCCAGCAGGCCGGCTTCCTCCATGAGCTTGAGCGTGCGGGCCGCTTCCTCCGGGCTGAGGCGGTGGAGGGCGTAGCCGACATGGACGAGCACATGGTCGCCGATGGCGGCATCGTTGATGAGCGCCAGCGAAATGCGCTTGCGCACGCCGCCGAGCGACACCGTCGCCATCTGGTCGTCATGCAACTCGATGATCTCGGCGGGCAGTGCAAGGCACATCGGTTCAGCCTCCCGCCGCGCCGTCGAGCGCCGGCGATCCGGTCAGCGCCAGCGTGCGCGCCGCCATCAGCCAGTCGATCCAGCCATCCATGCCGTCGCCGCTGCGCGCCGACAGTTTCAGCGCGCGGATGCGCGGATTGATGCGCCGCGCATGGGCGATCGCCTTGTCGACATCGAAATCGACATGAGGGAGCAGGTCCATCTTGTTGATGAGCATGAGATCGGAGGCGGCGAACATGTCGGGATATTTCAGCGGCTTGTCCTCGCCCTCGGTGACCGACAGGATGACCACCTTGTGCGCTTCGCCGAGATCGAAGCCGGCCGGGCAGACCAGATTGCCGACATTCTCGATGAACAGGAACTGGCCGGGAACCGGCGGCAGACCTTCGAGCGCGTGGCCGACCATGTGCGCATCGAGGTGGCAGCCCTTGCCGGTGTTGATCTGCACCGCCGGCGCGCCGGTGGCCCGGATGCGCTCGGCATCGGCGCTCGTCTGCTGGTCGCCCTCGATCACGGCGACCGGCGCGCGGCCGGCCAGGCGCTTGATCGTCTCGACCAGCAACGCGGTCTTGCCCGATCCGGGGCTGGAAACCAGGTTCAGCGCGAAGGCGCCGCGATCGTAGATCAGGCGGCGGTTCTCGGCCGCGAACGCGTCGTTCTTGGCCAGGATGTTGCGTTCGATCTCGACGATGCGCGAGCCGCCGTGCCCATGATCGTGCCCATGGTCGTGCCCATGATCGTGGCCGTGCCCGTGGTCATGCCCGTGGTCATGATCGTGCCCGTGGTCATGATCGTGGTCATGCCCGTGGGCGTGCGGCGCCTGGCCGTCGATCTTCACTTCGCCTTCGCCGCATCCGCAAACAGCGCACATCACTCGACCTCCAGGTCCCTGATCCGCATTTCCGTTCCCCCGGTGACGGCGAGCTGCACGCCGCCGCAACGCGGGCAGGGGTCGGCGCGCGAGGCTATTTCTATCGCTTCGCCGCACGAAAAGCACCATGCCTTGCCCGGCATCGCATTGATCTGGAGCACCGCGCCATCGGCGAGCGTTCCCGCCGTGACGGCGGAAAAGCCGAACTCGAGCGCCGCGACCTCCACGCCGGACAGGGCGCCGACATCCACCCGCACACGCCGCACGCGGGAAAATCCCGAGCGGGCGGATTCGTCCCGGATCACGTCGAGGAGGCTTTCGCAAAGGGACAGTTCGTGCATCGGCTTGGTCCGCGCCTGTTCGCCCGGTGTTAGGCGCGCCGGCCGCGCCCCGCCTTGCGCGAGATCATGCCCCGTCCGGGCCGGCGTGGCGACCCGGCCTGGCCGCCAGACCGCTACAGTTTTCGTTAACCTTGTGTGAAATGCCGCTTGACGCATGAACAAAAACAGAACATACAGGTAACATAAACGGATTTGGAGGATGCCATGCTTGATCTGACCCGTGATGTCGTCGCGCTCCTGTCGCTGTCCTCGTTCGTCGTGTCCGTCGCCATGTGGATCGGCGCGCTGTAGTCGCCGGGCCCAGGCGCGCAATCTGCGCTGTGGACACCGGCTTTCGCCATTTGCCACACTCGTTGCCGGGAGGGCATGAGTCTCCCGTGTGACGGACGGGATCGGCATGGCGAGCGCAAGCGGCGAAGCAGGCGGGGCGAGGGCGGTGAGGCCCTTCGTGCACCTGCGCGTCCATTCAGCCTATTCCCTGCTGGAAGGCGCGCTGCCGCTCGGCAAGATCGTCGCCCATGCGGTGAAGGACCAGTCGCCGGCCATTGCGGTCACCGACACCAGCAATCTGTTCGGCGCGCTCGAATTTGCCCAGAAGGCAATGAAGGATGGCGTGCAGCCGATCATCGGCGTGCAACTCGATGTGGGATTTCCGGCCGGCGAAGGGCAGGAGCGCCCGTCCGGCCGCTCGTCCGCTGACGATCTGGCGCCGCTGGTCCTGCTTGCCGCGACCGAGGAGGGGTATCGCGGGCTGCTGCGCGTGGTGTCGCGCGCCTTCCTTGAAAACCCGTCGGGCGAGCCGGTGCACGCGCCGCTGGACTGGCTGCCGGATTGCGCCGAAGGCGTGATCTGTCTGTCCGGGGGCGAGCGCGGTCCGCTCGGTCGCCTGCTTGCCCGTGGCGACGAGGCCGGGGCGCTGCGGCGCATCGAACTGCTGTCCGCGCTGTTCCCGGACCGGTTCTACCTGGAGATCTCCCGCCATCAGGGCTACAGCCGCGCCGTCGAGCAGGCAACGCTTGCCATCGCCATGGCGCGCGACCTGCCGGTGGTGGCCACGAACGAGGCATTCTTCCCTGCGCCGTCCGACTATGAGGCGCACGACACGCTGCTCGCCATCGCCGAGGGCGCGGTGGTCGCGGAGGACGACCGCCGGCGCCTCACGCCGGACCATTGCCTGAAGAGCGCCGCCGAATTGGCGTTGCTGTTCGCCGACATTCCCGAAGCCATCGACGCCACGGTCGAAATCGCCATGCGCTGCGCCTTCCTGCTTGAAGGCCGCAAGCCGATCCTGCCGCGGTTCGCCGGCGGCGAGGAAAGCGAGGCGGCCGAATTGCGGCGGCGGGCACTGCGCGGTCTCGATATCCGCCTTTCCGCGTCCGGCCCCTGTGCCGGGCACACCGCGGACGATTATCGCGAGCGCCTCGAATACGAGATCGGCGTCATCGAGCGCATGGATTTCCCCGGCTACTTCCTCATCGTGTCGGATTTCATCCAGTGGGCCAAGGCGCAAGGCATCCCGGTGGGGCCCGGGCGCGGCTCCGGCGCCGGTTCGCTGGTCGCCTACGCGCTCACCATCACCGACATCGATCCGCTGCGCTTTTCCCTGCTGTTCGAGCGCTTCCTCAATCCGGACCGCGTGTCGATGCCAGACTTCGACATCGATTTCTGCCAGGATCGCCGCGACGAGGTGATCCGCTATGTGCAGGGACGCTACGGCCAGGACCGGGTCGCCCAGATCATCACCTTCGGCACGCTGCAGGCGCGAGCCGTGCTGCGCGATGTCGGGCGCGTGCTGCAGATGCCCTACGGGCAGGTCGACCGCCTGACCAAGCTGGTGCCGCAGAACCCCGCCAATCCGGTGACGCTCGCCAAGGCGATCGAGACCGAGCCGCGCCTGGCCGAGGAGGCCGAGCGCGAGCCGATCGTGGCGACACTGCTTGCCACCGCGCAGAAGCTCGAGGGCCTGTACCGCCACGCTTCCACCCATGCCGCCGGCATTGTCATCGGCGACCGGCCGCTGGCCGATCTCGTACCGCTCTACCGCGATCCGCGTTCCGACATGCCGGTCACCCAGTTCAACATGAAATATGTCGAACAGGCCGGGCTGGTGAAGTTCGACTTTCTCGGCCTGAAGACGCTGACGGTGCTGAAGACGGCGGTCGATCTCGTGGCGCGCCGCGGCGTGACGGTCGATCTCGCCACCTTGCCCTTCGACGACGCGGCAACCTACGAGATGCTGGCGCGCGGCGAAGTGGTCGGCATCTTCCAGGTGGAATCGGCCGGCATGCGCAAGGCGCTCATCGGCATGAAGCCGGACCGCATCGAGGATCTGATCGCGCTGGTGGCGCTCTACCGCCCCGGACCGATGGAGAACATCCCGACCTACAATGCGCGCAAGAACGGCGAGGAGGAGATCGCCTCGATCCATCCCAGGGTCGATCATCTGCTGGCCGAAACGCAGGGCGTGATCGTCTACCAGGAACAGGTCATGCAGATCGCCCAGGTGCTTGCCGGCTACACGCTGGGCGAAGCCGACCTGCTGCGGCGCGCCATGGGCAAGAAGATCCGCGCCGAGATGGACAAGCAACGCGAGCGCTTCGTCACCGGCGCGGTGGAGCGCGCGGTTCTGAAGCCGCAGGCCGACTTCATCTTCGACCTCCTGGCCAAGTTCGCCGACTACGGCTTCAACAAGAGCCACGCGGCGGCCTACGCGGTCGTGTCCTACCAGACCGCCTACATGAAGGCGCATTTCCCGGTCGAGTTCCTCGCCGCGTCGATGACCTACGACATGACCAACACCGAGAAGCTTGCCGATTTTCGCGCCGATGCCATGCGGCTCGGCATCGAGGTGGTGGCGCCATCGGTCATGACCTCGCACCGGATCTTCGAAGTGGACGAGAACCGGATCTTCCACGCGCTCGCCGCCATCAAGGGCGTGGGCGAGGCCGCGGTGGACCACATCGTCGCCCGGCGCGCCGACAAGCCGTTTTCGAGCCTGGAGGATTTCCTTTCCCGCCTCGATCCGCGCCTGGTGGGCAAGCGGGTGCTGGAAAGCCTGATCGCCGCCGGCGCGCTCGATTGCTTCGGGCGGGACCGCACGCAGATGATGGCCGGGGTCGACCTCATGGTGGCGCTCTCGCAGCGCGAGCAGGAGCGGGCGTCGAGCGGCCAGTCCGATATTTTCGGCGCGCTGTCCGGCCCGGTCGCCGAACGCCTGCGCCTTCCCGCCGCCGAGCCCTGGCTTCCGGCCGAGCGCCTGCACCGTGAATTCCAGGCGGTCGGCTTCTATCTCTCCTCGCACCCGCTCGACGAATACCGGAGTGTCCTTGCCCGGCTGCGCATCCAGCCCTGGTCGGAATTTTCCGCCGCCGTGAAGCGCGGCGCGACCGCCGGTCGCCTGGCCGGCACCGTCACCTCGTTCTCCACGCGGCGCACGCGCACCGGCAACAACATGGGCATCGCCGTGTTTTCCGATGCGTCGGGCCAGTATGAGGCGGTGCTGTTTTCCGAAATGCTGGCGCAATACCGCGACGCGCTGGTGGAAGGCCGCTCCTTCGTCGTCACCGTGCTGGCCGAGGATCGGCCGGAAGGCATCAATTTGCGCATCCAGACGCTGCAGTCGCTCGACGAGGAAGCCGGCCGGCTGCAGAAATCGCTGCGCATCTTCCTGCGCGATTCCGCGCCCGCGCCGGCCATCGCCAGCCGGTTGGGCAAGCGCGGCGACCAGGATGTGTCCATCGTCGTCATCAAGGGCGATGGCCAGGGCGAGGTGGAAATCGCCTTGCCCGGCCGCTTCGCCATCAGCCCGCAGGTCGCCGCGTCGTTGCGCGCGGTACCGGGCGTCGTCGAGGTGGAACTGGTATGACCGCGCCCGCCGGACGGACACCGCCGGCGACCATGGCGGCAATCCTCCTGACCGGGCATGGCGGCCCGGAAAAGCTGGTCTGGCGCGACGATGTGCCGGTTCCCAAACCGGGCCCCGGCGAGGTGCTGATCGAGGTGCGCGCCGCCGGCGTCAACAACACCGACATCAACACGCGCATCGGCTGGTATTCGTCCGCCGTCGCCGGCGGCACGGCCGATGCGGGGCCGGGCGCGGACAATGAT
>JBATNB010000550.1:0-2756 GCA_049290135.1 Rhizobiaceae bacterium | reverse complement strand
GGCGCCTCGCTTCTCCGCCGCGCCTTGGCGCGCAGGCCGAACGCGAGACATTGCTGTCGTTCGGGTTTTCGCCGGAAGCCATCGATACGCTGGCCGGCCAACGCGTCATCGGAACCTGACATGGCCGACAACCCGCCAGACCGCGAACCCCGCAACCTCCTGCGCCAGACCGATGCGGACGCCGTCGCGCTCGCGGCAAGCCTGGTCCGGTGCGCGCGGTTCGGCGCCATCGCCTTCACCGGTCCGGACGGTGCGCCGGAGGCCAGCCGGGTGGCAACGGCGACGGCGCTGGACGGCGCGCCGATCATCCTGGCCTCCACGCTCGCCGCGCACACGCGCGCCATCCTGGCCGATCCGCGCTGCGGGCTGCTGCTCGGCGAACCCGGCAAGGGCGATCCGCTGGCCCATCCGCGCATTTCGCTGTCCTGCCAGGCCCGGCGCCTCGAGCGCGACAGCGACGAGGGACGCCACGCGCGGCGGCGCTTCCTCAACCGCAACCCGAAGAGCGCGCTTTACGCCGATTTCCCCGATTTCGCCTTTTTCCGGCTCGAACCGCTGGCCGGGTCGCTCAACGGCGGATTCGGCAAGGCCTACGCACTTGCGCCCGGCCACCTCCTGCACCCCGCATCGTTGGCGCTCGCCGATGTCGAACAGTCGGCCATCGTGCACATGAACACCGACCATCGCGACGCCGTGCAGGCGATCGCCGCCAATCTTGCCCGCCGCAAGGGTGCCGGATGGTTCATTACCGGGATCGATTCCGGCGGCCTGGATCTGGTGCGCGGGGACGAAACCGCCCGTGTCGCATTCCCCCACCCGGTCTCCGATGCGACGATGTTGCGGCAGCAACTGATCGGCCTGACGGGATTGGCGCGCGATGGATTCGACTGACCGGATTTTTACGTAGATCACCTTTCTCGAAAATGTTGCTCAAGACGAAACAAGCGTATAAAGAAAGTGTTGTCGGTTTTCCTCGGTGAACACCGTCGGTCGAAGGCCTGCCCCCGGCCATTCGCGACACTCCAGGATGAGACAAAATGCGGGGCAGTGCATGTTGACGAATCTTCTCTCCAACACGGATATCGCCGCCGATCTTCATGGCGCGTTGGCCAACGCGCGCAGGTTGCATATCCTGTGCCTCCTGACCGAGGGCGAGCATTCGGTCGGCGCGCTGGCGGACAAGGTGGATTTGAGCCAGTCGGCCCTGTCGCAGCATCTGGCCAAGCTCAGGGCGCAGCAGATCGTCTCGACCCGCCGGCATGGCCAGACCATCTATTATTCGCTGACCCACGATGGCGCGCGCGAACTGATCGGGCGGCTCGACGGGCTGATGCGCAAGGCCGCGTCCTGACCGCGCAGCCATCACTTGCGATTCCGGCGGCAAGGGCTCATTTAAGGAGCCTTGCTGCAGGAGCCGCCAATGGAAGTCGCGCTTAAGATCGAAGGCATGCATTGCGGCGGCTGCGCCGCCTCCGTCGAAAAGGCCCTCAAGGCCGCGCCGGGCATCCGTTCCGTAACGGTCGATCTTGCCGGCGGCAGCGCCCGCGTCGAGGCCGACGCCGACGCCGACACGGCTCTGATCGTCGCCGCGGTCGAGGATGCCGGCTATGACGCCCGGATCGATCCCGCTTCCTGACGCCAAGCCATCCGCCCACTTCGTCTTCGACGTTGGCGGCATGACCTGCGCGGCCTGTTCGGCGCGCGTGGAAAAGGTGCTGTCGCGCCAACCCGGCGTGCGCACGGCGCGCGTGAACCTCGCGCTGGAGCGGGCCGACATCGCCGTCGACGACGGCGCCGATGCCGACCTGCTCGCCCGGGCCATCGAGAAGGCCGGCTATTCGGCCGTGCTGCGGGTTTCCGATCGCGAAAAGCAGCGCCAGGCCGACGCCGCACGGGAGGTGGCGCGCGCCGCTGAGGAACGCGGCACCCTGCTGCGCTTTGCCGTGTCGGCGCTGTTCGCCGTGCCGCTGGTCGTGGCCGGTCTGCCGATGATGCTGGGTTTGTCCGCCGACATGCCGCTTTCCCCCTGGGTCCAGGCGGCGCTGGCCGCCGGCGTCCTCGTCTTTTCCGGCAGCCGGTTCTATCGCGAGGCCTGGGCTGCCCTGCGCACCGGCGGATCGAACATGGCGACGCTGGTGTCGCTCGGGGCGACCGCCGCCTTCGGCTGGTCATTGTGGCTGACCGCCACGGGCGCCAGCCACCACCACGATCTGTATTTCGAGGCCGCCGCCGTCGTTCCGACCCTCGTCATGCTCGGCAAATGGCTGGAAGCGCGCGCCAAGCGCGGCGCGTCGGCGGCCTTGTCGGCCCTGGCCCGGCTCAAGCCGGTGACGGCGGCGCGGCTGATCGGCGACCGCATCGAAACGGTCGATGCCGAGGCCCTGGCCCCGGGCGACCGCGTCCGCGTCAAGCCGGGCGAACGCTTCCCCTGCGATGGCGTCATCCTGTCCGGCCAGACCTCGGCCGACGAATCGCTGCTCACCGGCGAAAGCCTGCCGGTCGACAAGCGGCCCGGCGACACGATCGTCACCGGCGCGCTGAATGGCGATGGCGTCGTCGACATCGAGGTCGCCCGCATCGGCGAGGATACGCAGCTTGCCCGGATCATCCGCCTCGTCGAGGCCGCGCAGATCGGCGAAGCGCCGGTACAGCGCCTCGCCGACCGCGTCTCCGCCATCTTCGTGCCGGTGATCCTGGCGCTGGCCGTGCTGACATTCCTGAGCTGGTGGGCGCTGACCGGCAATGGCGAGGCCGGC
>JBATNB010000549.1:0-4693 GCA_049290135.1 Rhizobiaceae bacterium | reverse complement strand
CGCCGGGGCGATCCTGGCGGCGCGCATGGAGAGGATTCCGGTGCTTCTCGACGGCCATGCCGCGCTTGGCGCGGCGCTGGTCCTGCACGCGACGGATCCGCGTTCGCTGGCACACTGCCGGCTGGCGAGCCGGATGCGGGGCGGCTATGGCACCGTTGCGCAGGTGATCGGATTTGATCCGGTGCTTGAATTCGGCGCCGGGCTCGATGGCGGCGCCGGCGCGGCGCTGGCGGCCGCGGTCGTGAAATCGGCGGCGCAAATCGCCATCGACCTGGCGTAGGCGATCAGCCGCCGTCGCCGCCGGAGCGGATTTCCCGCGCGGCACGCTCGAGGATCGCGCGAACCCGGCCGGCTTCCTCGGGAGACCAGGAGCCCATGCGTGCCATGACCGCCTGGCCGAGCGTCATGATCGTGCCCATGATTTCACCGGGAAAACGCCCGCCCGGTTTCTCGCCCGCCATGGCGTCGATGCGCGCCATCAGGGCACGAACCTCGTCGGCGCGCTCCTCGAGGTGGCGCAGCCCGGCATCGGTGGCGGCATAGGATTTCTTGCCGCCGGCCAGCGTTTCGCCGCGAACCAGATCCTGCTCCTCAAGCAGGGTCAGGGTCGGATAGACGACGCCGGGGCTTGGCGCATAGGTGCCGGAGAAGCGCGCCTCGATGGTGCGGATCAAATCGTAGCCATGGCTCGGCTTGTCGGCGATGAGCGCCAGCAACAGCAGGCGAAGGTCGCCCTGCGCGAACATGCGCCCGGAGCGGGGGCCGTCAAAGGCGAAGGGCGAGAACCGCGGCCCGTGCATGAACGATGGCCGCCCGCTTTCGCGGCGGCTCCAGCTCCAGGGTGGGCGGCAATCCTTGTCCTTGCTCATGCGGCATCTTCCGTAACCGGAAAAACCCTGCGCCGGAAGTCCGGCGCAGGGCAAGGGGTTTCTCCCCGGTCCGCGGGGCGGCTGTTGGCCGATCAGGCGCCGGCTTCCGGCGTCTCCGGCGTGTTGGCGCGGTTGGCCTTGAAGGCTTCGAAGGCCTCGGCGTCGCGCTTGCGGCGCAGTTCGCTCCGCCAGGCCTCGAAGTCGCGGCGCTCGGTGTCCAGCTCCTCGCGCACCTTGTTCTGATGCTCGTCGAAGGCGGCATTGCCGGAGCGGCCCATGCCGTGACGGCCGCAACCGCGTCCGTGCCGGTAATGACCCTGGCCTTCGCCGCGGCGGGCGCGACGCCCGGCCCACAGGAAGTAGACAAGCGCGGCGATGCCGAGCGGCGGGAAGACAGCGAAGCCGGCGATCACGGCGAGGAGCTTGAACGGGTTGAAGCCCGGAGTCTTCGCCCACCAGAAGAAATCGCCGTCCGAGCCATGGCGGTGGCCAAAACCGTAGCGGCCGTTCGGGCCGGCAGGCTGGCCGGCATCGGTGGTGGCAGTGTTCATCGTGGTTCCTTTCCTGGTTACGACGTATCTTAAGATATATCGCAAGATAGGTCTTTCAAGGATCGGGCGGATGAATTCGCTGTAATGAAAGCGGGCAGGGGCGTGGGCGGCATGGCGGAGCCGGCCGGCGTTCGGTCCGTGCAAAGGGTCAGCGGCGGCCCGCCGCCGGCATCGGCATGGCGGGCATGGCTTCCATGACCCGGCCGGCGGGGAAGATGGCAATGGCCTCGGTGCCTTCGCGCAGCTTCGACTTCAGTTCGAACTGGCCGCCATGCATGGCCACCAGCGCCTGCACGATGGGCAGGCCGAGGCCGGTGCCCTGTTCGGCGCTCTTGATGGCGATCGAACCCTGCCCGAACGCCGAGAGCACGATGGGGATTTCCTCCGGCGGGATCCCGGGACCGTTGTCGCGCACGGAGACATACTGGCCGCCGCCCGCCGTCCAGCCGGCGGTGACGCGGATCTCGCCGCCGGTCGGGGTAAATTTCACGGCGTTGGAGAGCAGATTGAGAATGACCTGGCGCACGGCGCGTTCGTCGGCGAACAGCCGCGCCAGCGAAGGTTCGTAATTCTCCACCAGCTTGATCTGCTTGTTGCGGACGCGCAACTCGACCATGCGGCAGCAATCCTCGGCGATCTCGGCCAGAACGACCGGTCCTTCGCTCAGTTCCTGGCGGCCGGCTTCGATGCGCGACAGATCGAGGATCTCGTTGATGAGATTGAGCAGGTGCTTGCCGGAATCGTGGATGTCGCGGGCATAGGACCGGTAGGTTTCGTTCGGCATCGGCCCGAGCACCTCGCCGGCCATCACTTCCGAAAAGCCGAGAATGGCGTTGAGCGGCGTGCGCAGTTCGTGGCTCATGGAAGCCAGGAAGCGGGATTTGGCGAGATTGGCTTCCTCGGCGCGGCGGCGCGCCTCGTCTGACACGGCGTTCGCAGTCTCGAGTTCGGCAATCAGGCCGTCCTTCTCGGTGCGGAACGACAGAAGTGCGGCGGTCGATTTGCCGAGCCGCGCCGACACGTAGGCGAAGAACGGCAATGACACGATCAGCAGCAGCGCCATGATGGCTTCGGAAGGCGCCGACAGATCGACCGCGGAGAAGGCGAAGACCGCCACCGGCAGGAGGAAGGTGGCATAAAGCGCATTCTTCTGCGCATGCGCCAGGATCGCCGTCGCGGCGATGGCCAGCAGCAGGATGATCGCCTGGATGACCGAGAACTGGCCGGCGCCGCATTCGTTGCACGACAGGGCGGCAAACCAGATCCAGCCCAGGCCGGAAATGAAGTGCGCCACCAGGAACCAGCGCTGCATGGCCAGCGCGTCGATGTCCGCGGTGTCGGTGCGATCCACCTTGCGTGCGACAAAGGCGAGCCCGGCATAGAATGTCACCGTCGCGATCGCCCAGACTAGCATCTCGATATAGAGGCCGTAGTAGAAGCCGGCGAAGGCGATCAGAAGCACCAGGATCGGGATGACAGCGGCGCTTGAACCGATCGACTGGGCGTGGAGCTTGAGCAGTTCGCGATCGAACTTGGCATAGCCGCCTTGGTTGGCCAGGCGCTCTCGCGTCACCCGCACCGCGGTCGCGGCCTCGCTCTTGCGGCGGGTCCGGCGCGGGTCCACAACATTCTTGTCGGCGATTTCGGCGCTGTGAAACACGAATCTTCGCTCTTGCCCGTCCGGGGAATCAGCCTGCGAGACTAGGACCGAATGCTTAATGGACCCTTCCGGAGGCGGCGCAGAGGCGGTCCGACTTCGGCTTTCCGGCAAAGAAGCAGCGCGGCCTACCGGCTTCTGCGCGGCTTGGCGACACTGCCGATCCTTGTCGGAATTACCGTCTGGGCGATCCCCCGGCTCGACCGGCTCGCCGCGGTCGACCGGACGGGCGCGGTAACGCTGGCGGACGGCGATTCCCTTGTGCTGGCGGGCGAACGCGTGCGGCTTAGAGGGCTCGATGCGCCGGAATTCGGCCAGTCCTGCCGCAGGGACGGGCAGGATTATGCCTGCGGGCGTTCGGCGCGCGCCGAACTTGCGCGTCTCATCGGCAAGAGCGCGGTGACATGCACGGGATGGGAGCGAGACAAGTACAACAGGCTGCTGGCTCGCTGTACCGCCGGCGGCATCGACCTCAACCGCGCGCTGGTCAAGAACGGCTGGGCGGTGTCCTATGGCGACTACGCCGCCGAGGAAGCGGACGCGCGCGCCGCGCGACGCGGATTGTGGGCCGGGGAATTTGATCGCCCCTCGGCGTGGCGAGCCGTTCATGGTGCCGCGCACGAGGATGAACACACCTTCGCGATTGCCATTTGGAATGCCATCCGCGAATTTCTTGGCCGAACACAGACGGAAGGACCGCGGGCACAATGAAACTCTATGATGGCGGCAAGGCCCCGAACCCGCGCCGCGTGCGCATTTTCCTCGCCGAGAAGGGGATCGAGGTGCCGCTCGTTCCGGTGGATATGGGGGCGCTTGGCCACAAGTCGGCGGAAATCACCGCGCGCAATCCGTTGCAGCGTCTGCCGGTGCTCGAACTCGACGATGGCACAATCATCGCCGAATCGGTGGCGATCTGCCGCTATTTCGAGGAGATCCAGCCGGAGCCGGCGCTGTTCGGGCGCGGAGCGATCGGCAAGGCACTGGTGGAGATGTGGCAGCGCCGGATGGAGTTGCATTTCCTCGGCGCGGTGGCGGCGGCGTTCCGCCACATTCATCCGGCGATGAGGGAGTGGGAGGTGCCGCAGGTTCCCGAGTGGGGGGAAGTGAACAAGCCCAAGGCGATCGAGTTTCTGGCGATGATGGATCGCGAGCTGGCGTCGCGGCAATTCGCGGCCGGCGACGACTATTCCATCGCCGACATCACCGGGCTGGTGACGCTGGATTTCATGAAGCCGGCGCGGATCGACATCCCGGACGCGTTCACTCATGTGCTGCGCTGGCGCGACGATCTGCGATCGCGGCCGAGCGCCTCAGCCTGACGCCGATGTCGCTGACGGCGCTCGGCGATGCCATCGGACGGTGCCGTATCTGCCGCGATGCCCCGGATGGCGCGCCGCTCCCGCATGAACCGCGTCCGGTGCTCGTGCTGTCGTCGACCGCGCGGATCCTGATCGCAGGGCAGGCGCCGGGAACGCGCGTGCATGCCACGGGCGTGCCGTTCAACGATCCCTCGGGCGACCGGCTGCGGCAATGGCTGGGGGTGGGGAGAGCGGAGTTCTACGATCCGGCCCGCTTCGCGATCGCGCCGATGGGCTTCTGCTTTCCCGGACTGGATC
>JBATNB010000548.1:0-3719 GCA_049290135.1 Rhizobiaceae bacterium | reverse complement strand
GCTGGAGGCCGCGCGCGTCGCAGCCGAGCGCGGCCACCGGGTCACGGTGCTCGAAGCCTCCGACCGCGCCGGCGGCCAGGTGATGCTGCTGACGAAAAACCCCCGGCGCAAGGAGATGATCGGCATTGTCGACTGGCGCCTGGCCGAACTCGAACGCCTGGGCGTCGACCTGCGCCAGGGGATCTTCGCCGAGCAACAGGACGTGACGAACCTTGAACCCGACGTCGTGGTGATCGCCACCGGCGGGGTGCCGCAAACGCCGGATCTTGTCGATGGCGCCGACCTGGTGACCTCGTCGTGGGACGTGATCTCCGGCGCCGCCCAGGCGCAGGGACCCGTGCTCGTCTATGACGACAATGGCGCCCACCAGGGGATGACGGCGGCCGAGATGCTGGCCCGCGCGGGCGCCGCGGTCGAACTGGTCTCGCCGGAACGGTTCTTTGCCCCCGACATGGGCGGCATGAACCATGTGCCCTACATGCGGGCGTTCCACGAGGCCGGCGTCCGCGTCACGATCAACACCAGGCTCAGGTCGGTGCGGCGCGAAGGCAACGGCCTTGTCGCCGTGCTCGGTTCCGACTACGCGCCGGACTGGCGCGAGGAACGGCGCGTGTCGATGGTCGTGGTCGAGCATGGCACGGCGGCGAACGCCGACCTCTATCACGCGCTGAAGCCGTTCTCGATCAATCGCGGCGCGGTCGACTACGAAGCGCTGATCCGCGCCGAACGGCCGTTTCCGCTCCGCGACGCCGATGCGGCGTTCGTGCTCTACCGGATCGGCGACGCGGTCGCCGCGCGCAACATCCACGCGGCGATCTATGACGCGGTGCGCTTCGGGATCTGCTGGTAGTCCGGGCGGCGGTCAGCCGGCCCTGGAAAGCGCCGGCCGCCGGAGGCGGTCCGGCTGGCGCGCGACAAGCCATTCCTGCGCGGCGCCTTGCGGCATGGGAAAGGCGATCGAGAACCCCTGGACCTTCGAGCAGCCGATGGCCATGAGCGAATCGAGCTCCGCTTCGGTCTCCGCGCCCTCGGCCACGATGTCGATGCCGAGGCCGCGCGCAAGCTCGGTGATGGCGCGCACGATCTTGCCATTGTCGCGATGCTTGTCGATGTCCTGCACGAAGCGGCGATCGATCTTCAACCGGTCGATCTCGTTGGGGTTGACGTGGGCCAGCGATGCATAGCCGGTGCCGAAATCGTCGAGTTCAAGATGGATGCCCGCGGCGCGGATCACCTTCAGCTTGGCCGCGACTCCGGTGCGCACATCGTCGAGAATGACGGATTCCACGATCTCCAGCGAAAGCAGTTCATGCGGAAGACCGTGGCGCGCCAGGGTCGCGAACAGAGTGTCGACGAAGTCCGCTTCGCGCAGTTCCGAACCTGAGACATTGACCGAAAGACGGCCGAACCGAAGCCCGTCGGCGTGCCATTGCGCGGTTTCGGCAATGGCCTTGTCGAGGACGATACGCCCGATGTCGGCCATCAGCCCGGTCTTTTCGGCCACGGGGATGAAATCGCCCGGCGCGACCATCCCGCGGATCGCGTGCGGCCAGCGCACCAGTGCCTCGACCCCGGCGATGGAACCGTCGATCAGCGACACCTGCGGCTGGAACCACACCTCGAAATGCCGCGCCTCGATGGCGGCCCGCAGGTCGGCCTCGAGTTTCTTGCGGTTATCGAGCTCCTGGCGGAGTTCCTCGGAGAAGAAGCGGAAGCTGGCGCCGCCGGTCTTCTTGGCGTCGTAGAGGGCCAGGTCGGCATGGATGAGCAAATCCTGCGCCCGCGTGCCGTCGGTGGGATAGACGGCAATGCCGCCGCTGGCGCCAACCGAGACGGTGGCGCCCTCATAGTCGATCGGCGAGTTGAGGTTGCCGATCACCCGGCTGGCGACATGCGCGATGTCCTCCGTCGTGCCGGCGCCGACCAGCACCATGACGAACTCGTCGCCGCCGAGGCGGGCATTGAGGTCGGACGAGCGGCTGGAGTCGCGCATGCGCTGCGCCGTCCGCACCAGCACCGCGTCTCCGGCCGGATGCCCGAGCGTGTCGTTGATCTGCTTGAACCCGTCGAGATCGATCTGCAGTACCGCGACGCGTTCGCCGCGCCGTTCCGCCCCGGCGATGATGGTCTCGAAATGATCGACCAGGAAGGCGCGATTGTGCAGCCCGGTCAGGCCGTCATGGGCGGCCAGATACTCCATGGAACGGTGGGCGTCGGCGAGCGCGACCGAGCGCAGTGCCAGCGTGCGGCTGAGCGGGAAGAACACGCCGCCGGCCACTACCGCGATCAGGAGGATCATGGCGACGTCGAACAGACCGGTCAGGCGCAGGATGCCGTCGACGTCGACGCTGGTGAGCGGCTGGGGCAGCGCGTCGAAATGCGCGCGCACATAGACGAACGATGCCGCGGCGAGCACCGCCACCGCCAGTAGCGCCACCCAGTGCACGATACGGATCGTGGTGACGAGCCGGCCGATGTCGGCCTTCCCGCCCGCATGTTCGGACATGATCCGGGCGTCCCCCTGCTTTCGGGCGAAAAGGTGGCCCGCAACGCGTTAAATCGGGCCAAATGCGGCGACTGCTTTTGCTGCCATCTTGTCGCTTTCGTCGCGGATGGTTAGCGAAGGCTTGGCGCGGCTGGCGCCGCGAGGGAGGACGGCTTGGGTATTCGCGACGACGTATCGGCGATGGTAACGCTGCGCGACGTATTGCGCCTCGCCGTTTCCAGGTTCCGCGCCGCCGGGCTCTTCCACGGGCACGGGTCGGCCGAGGCCATCGACGAGGCGGTGTTCCTCATCCTCGAGACGCTCGACCTGCCGATCGACGATTTCAACGCGTTCGCCGACGCGCGGCTGACGCCGGCCGAACTCGGCATTCTGGGCGACCGTATCGCGCGCCGCGTCGAGGAGCGCGTTCCGGCGGCCTACCTGACGGGCCGGTCGTGGCTGAAGGGACACCGGTTCCGTTGCGATTCCCGGGCGCTCGTGCCGCGCTCCTTCATTGCCGATCTGCTGTTCTCGCCGCTGTTCGACGGTTCGGGCGAGGGGATTGCGCTGATCGACGAGCCGGAGGCGGTTGCCTCGGTGCTCGACCTGTGCACGGGCGGCGGTTCGCTGGCGATCCTGGCGGCGCGGGTGTTCCCGAATGCCGCCATCGACGCGGTGGACCTGTCCGCCGAGGCTCTGGCGCTGGCGGGCGAGAATGTCGCCGACCATGGACTTGGCGATCGCATCCGGCTCGTCCGCGGCGATCTGTTCGATGCGCTCGCCGGGCGCCGCTACGATCTCATCCTGACCAACCCGCCCTATGTCGACGCCGAGACCATGGCGCAACTGCCGCCCGAGTTCAGGGCCGAGCCTGTCATGGCGCTTGCCGGGGGCGATGACGGGTTCGAAATCGTGCGCCGCATCCTGGCATCCGCCGGCCGGCACCTGAACGACGGCGGCGGCCTGCTGTGCGAGATCGGCCTCGACCGCGACATCCTCGAGGCGGAATATCCCGACACGGATTTCCTCTGGCTCGACACCGAAGGCAGTGCCGGCGAAGTGTTCTGGCTGACGAAGGACCAGCTTGAGAGATGAGGGCGCAACCATGACCGTACGCATCATTGTCGCCGGCGCCACCGGATGGGTCGGCAAGGCCCTTGTCGGCGCCATCGCCGCCGCGGACGACCTTGTCCTTGCCGGCGCGGTGGCCCGCGGCGCGGCCGGCAAGGATGCC
>JBATNB010000547.1:0-3211 GCA_049290135.1 Rhizobiaceae bacterium | reverse complement strand
GGGCAAGCGGCGGCGCCAGCGCCGCGTCGCCGCTGTTGCCGGCGGCCAGCGCCACATTGCGCAGGAACCGGGCGCGGCCGATGCGCTTGACCGGATTGCCGGCAAACAGCGCCCGGAACGAAGCGTCATCGAGCGCGAGCAGATCGGCAAGGCGCGGCGAGACGAGATCGTCGCGGGCGCGCAGGCGGATCTCGGCGGCCTGGCGGGCGAACTTGTTCCAGGGACAGGCGGCCAGGCAATCGTCGCAGCCATAGATGCGGTTGCCCAGGAGCGGCCGCAACGCGCGGGGCACCGGACCCTTGTTCTCGATGGTGAGATAGGACACGCAGCGGCGCGCGTCGATCCGGCCGGGCGCCGGGAAGGCATCGGTCGGACAGGCTTCGAGGCAGGCGGTGCAACTGCCGCACAGGTCCTGGGCCGGCGGGTCGGGGATCATGTCGGCGGCCGAATAGATCGCCCCGAGGAACAGCCACGAGCCGAAATCGCGGCTGACGAGATTGGTGTGCCGGCCCTGCCAGCCAAGCCCGGCGGCGGCGGCCAGCGGCTTTTCCATCACCGGCGCGGTATCGACGAACACCTTGACCGGCTGGCCCGAGCGCGCGGCGAGCCGGCCGGCGAGCGTCTTCAGCCTGCCCTTCAGCACGTCGTGATAGTCGCGGTTGCGCGCATAGACGGAAATGACGCCGTGCCCGGCCTGCCCGAGCCCGGCACGCGGATCGTCGCGCGGGCCGTAATTGAGCCCGACCATGACGATGGAACGCACCTGCGGCCACAGCGCGCGCGGATCGGCGCGCCAGTCCGCGCGCTCCGCCATCCATGCCATGTCGCCGTGATGGCCGGCAGCGAGGAAGGCGGGAAGATCGGCGGAAAGCGGCTCCAGCGCGTCGGGCTCGGCGATGCCGGCAACCTCGAATCCGGCCTCGCGCGCAGCCTTCAGGACGAAGGCGCGCAACCGCGCCGGATCGTCAGAAATCGAGGTCGGCATAGGTGGCCGCCGGCGCCAGGCCGCGCACGCGATCGGCCAGCAGCGGACGGAAGGACGGCCGGGATTTCAGCCGCGAGTACCATTCGCGCGCCGCCGGCGCCTCGGCGAAATCGGTCTCGCCCAGATAGTCGAGCACCGAGAGCGTGGCGGCGGCGGCGAGGTCGGCGCAGGTGAGCTTCGGCCCGGCCAGCCAGTCGCGCGTGCCGGCGAGATAGTTGAGGTAACGCATGTGGACGCGCACATTGGCGCGAGCGGCGCGAATCGCCGCCGGATCCGGCGCGCCACCGCCGGCCGAGCCGGGCATGAACGGCTTGAAGACGCGCTCGCGCACGAGATGGCGGGTGACCTCGTTCTCGGTCTTGTCGAGGAACCATGACACCAGGCGGCGGATCTCGGCGCGCTCGAACACATCCTCGGCGAACAGGCGGCGTTCGCGCTTCAGCGCGCCGCGCGTCTCGTCGACGAACTCGGCAATCACCGTCGCGCCGACCACGGGCTGCTCGTTTTCGGCCAGGAGCACGGGTAGCGTGCCGGCGGGGTTGAGCGCCAGGAATTCCTTGCGCCGCGCCCACGGCTTTTCCTCGATGAGGTTCAGCTCCTCGCCATATTCGGCAAAGACAAGCCGGACAAAGCGGCTGGAGGCGAGCATGGGATGGTGAAACAGGGTCAGCATCGTAACCGGCGCGATGGCGCTCGCAATTAGAGGGCGCGGCGAGTATTGCTTCGGCCGGTGATTCCGGCCCGGACCTTGTATAGGCACGCCGGCGGGACGTGACAAGAAAGGGCGGGAAATGGCCGACCAGACGATGCTGGATGCCGCGATCCTGGGGACGCTGGAAGGCCTGACCGAATTCATTCCGGTATCATCGACCGGCCACATCCTGCTCGCCGGCCATTTCCTCGGCTTCAAGTCCACCGGCAAGGCGTTCGAGGTGCTGATCCAGCTCGGCGCGATCCTCGCCATCCTGTCGGTGTACGCGGCGAAGATCTGGGCCATCCTGACGACGCTGACCACCAGCGCGCAGACACGGCGCTTCGTCCTCGGCATCATCGTGGCCTTCCTGCCGGCCGCCGTCATCGGCGTTCTGGCGCACGGCTTCATCAAGACGGTGCTGTTCGAAACCCCGTGGCTGATCTGCACGACGCTGGTGCTTGGCGGCTTCATCCTGCTGTGGATCGACCGGCTGCCACTCACGCCGCGGCACGTGTCGGTCTACGACTATCCGGTCGGGCTGGCGTTCAGGATCGGCCTGTTCCAGTGCCTGGCGATGATCCCCGGCGTGTCGCGTTCGGGCTCCACCATCGCCGGCGCGCTGCTGATGGGCGCCGACAAGCGCTCGGCGGCGGAATTCTCGTTCTTCCTGGCCATGCCGACGATGGCCGGCGCGTTCGCCTACGATCTCTTCAAGAACCGCGACGCGCTGACGGCGGCGGACCTGCCGATCATCGTGACCGGGTTCCTGTTCGCCTTCGTCGCCGCGGTGTTCGTGGTGCGCGGGCTGCTCGATTTCGTGTCGCGGCGCGGCTTCTCGTTCTTTGCCTGGTGGCGCATCGCCGTCGGGCTTGCAGGGTTCCTCGGGCTCTACATCCTGGGCTGAGCGTCAGGCCAGGCCGGCAATGCCGCGGCGGACGAGGTCGAGCGCCAGCAGCGTCAGGCCGATGCGGAACCACAGGCGGAACCGCCGCTCCGGCAGGCGTTCCAGGAGCTTGGACCCGTAGACGGTTCCCAGATAGCCCGAGACGATCATCGCGCCGACCAGCGGCGCCCATCCGGCAAACGAGAATCCGGCGACGGCGAAGGCCAGCACCTTCAGCCCGTGCTGCAGGGTCATGCCGGCGGCATGGGTGGCCACCAGCGCCTTGCGGTCGTCGCGGATGATCTGTGCGAAAAAGGCGTTGAGCAACGGCCCGGTGGCGCCGAGGAACATGGTGAGGAAGGCGACGGCGCTGGCGCCGACGGCCAATCCCGCCTTGCCGAGCCGGTCGAAGCCGGGAATCGTCCACCACGTCACCGCGATGACGAACAGGCCGAGCGCGAGTTTCAGCGGGGCGTCGGGAAGCCGGACGACCAGCGCGGCGCCGGCCGCGGCGCCGGCAAGGCTTCCGGCGAAGAAAGGAAGGGCGATGTCGCGGCGCACATGGGCGCGCTGGACGAAGGCGCGGCCGGTGTTGGAGCCGAGCTGCACCAGGCCGTGAACCGGGATCAGCGCGGCGACGGGCGCGAAC
>JBATNB010000546.1:0-7899 GCA_049290135.1 Rhizobiaceae bacterium | reverse complement strand
GCCCTCACCCGTCTCGCCGCCGCGCGGCGATCCACCCTCTCCGGCAAGCGGAGAGGACGCGCCTGCGACCTTGTCCGCCGCGACCTTCTCCGCTTGCGGAGGAAGGTGGCCCGCGGGGGCGGATGCGGGGGGCATTGCCGAGGCTTTCGGCGCGGGATCTTCTCCCTCCTGAGCCAGCACCGCGATCACGGCGTTGACCTTCACGCCCTGCGCGCCGGCGGGTACGAGGATGCGCGTGATCGTGCCCTCGTCCACGGCTTCCACTTCCATGGTCGCCTTGTCGGTCTCGATCTCGGCGATCACGTCGCCGGACTTCACCGTATCGCCTTCCTTGACCAGCCATTTGGCGAGGTTGCCCTCCTCCATGGTCGGGGACAGCGCGGGCATCAGGATGTCAATGGCCATGGCGCGTCTCCCTCAGGTCCGGTAGGTGACGGCCTTGACCGCCTCGATCACGTCCGCGACCGACGGCAGGGCCAGTTTCTCGAGATTGGCGGCGTAAGGCATGGGCACATCCTTGCCGCAGATGGTGATGACCGGCGCGTCGAGATGGTCGAAGGCGCGCTGCATCACCTGGCTGGCGATGTGGTCGCCGACCGAGGACTGCGGAAAACCCTCCTCGACGGTGACAAGCCGGTTGGTCTTGCGCACCGAGGCGATGACGGTGTCGAGATCCATCGGCCGGATCGTGCGCAGATCGACGATCTCGGCGTCGATGCCCATGGCCTCCAGTTCCGCGGCCGCCTTGACGCAATAGGTCATGCCGATGCCGAAGGAGACCAGCGTGACATCGCTGCCTTCGCGGTGGACGCGGGCCTTGCCGATCGGCAGAACGAAATCCTCCAGGTCCGGCACGTCGAACGTCTGCCCGTAGAGGATCTCGTTCTCGAGGAAGATGACCGGGTTGGGGTCGCGGATCGCCGCCTTGAGCAGGCCCTTGGCATCGGCGGCGGTGTAGGGCTGCACCACTTTCAGGCCCGGAATGTGGCTGTACCAGGCGGCATAGTCCTGGCTGTGCTGCGCGGCAACGCGGGCGGCAGCGCCGTTCGGCCCGCGGAACACGATCGGCGCGCCCATCTGGCCGCCGGACATGTAGAGCGTCTTGGCGGCGGAATTGATGATCTGGTCGATCGCCTGCATGGCGAAGTTGAAGGTCATGAACTCGACGATCGGCTTCAGCCCGGCCATCGCGGCGCCGACACCGATGCCGGCGAAGCCATGCTCGGTGATCGGCGTGTCGACGACGCGCCTGGCGCCGAATTCCTCCAGCAGCCCTTGCGTGATCTTGTAGGCGCCCTGGTACTCGCCGACCTCCTCGCCCATGATGAAGACGTCGCCGTCGCGGCGCATTTCCTCCGCCATCGCCGAACGCAGCGCCTCACGCACGGTCATGGCGATGGTCCTGGTGCCCGGCGGAAGCGCGGGGTCGACGGGGGATCGGTCTGTCTCCCCCCTTGCGGGGGAGATGCCCGGCAGGGCAGACGGGTGTACCGGATCGGGGGATATCTCACCCCCCTCGGGCGCCTTCGGCGACATCTTCCCCGCAATGGGGGAGATCGGGGTCGCAGCCGACGCCGCGCTCTCCCCCTCGCCCGCCAGCACCGCGATCACGGCGTTGACCTTGACGCCCTGCGCGCCGGCGGGCACGACGATCTTCGCCAGCACGCCGTCATCGACCGCCTCGACCTCCATCGTGGCCTTGTCGGTTTCGATCTCGGCGATGACGTCGCCGGCCTTCACCGGATCGCCCTCGTTCTTCAGCCATTTGGAGAGATTGCCCTCCTCCATGGTCGGCGACAGCGCGGGCATCAGGATGTCGATGGGCATGGGATCCTCACCTTGTCGATTGTCGCGGCGCTCAGGCGGCCGCCATCTTGATCGAGAACCAGACCGCGAGCAGCGCAACGAGGCTCGCAATCAGGAGAAAACGGACGGCCTTCAGCCAGAGCGGCACCGGGCCGTGGATGGCCTCATGGTCGAGCGCGGCGCGCTGGCGGCCGGCCCGGCCATCGAGAATGGCACCGAAGGCGCGCGCTGCCTTCAGCATCGTCGCGCCGGTGTGCCAGAAGAAAAAGCCAATCAGCGCGACCACCGCCGCGGCGAGCAGCAAGGTGAAAATATCAGGGCCGGCGGCCATGCGCGGCGGCCTCAGACCGTGATGTCGGTCCAGAGCTCGGAGACGTCCGGCTCGGGATCCGACTGCGAGAACTCGGCGGCGTCGGCAACGATGTCGCGCACCTCCTTGTCGATCGCCTTCAGTTCATCCTCGGTCGCCCAGCGCCGCTCCAGCAGCCGGTCGCGGACCTGCTCGATCGGGTCGCGCTCGGCCCGCATCTTCTGGACCTCGTCCTTGGAGCGGTACTTGGCCGGATCCGACATGGAATGGCCGCGGTAGCGGTAGGTCTGCATTTCCAGGATGATCGGGCCCTTGCCCGAACGGCACCATTCGGTGGCGAGATCGGCCGCGGCCTTCACCGCGCGCACGTCCATGCCGTCGACCTGGATGCCGGGGATGCGGAAGGAATCGCCGCGCTGGGAGAAGTCGGTTTCGGCGGAGGCGCGCGAAACCGCCGTGCCCATGGCGTAGCGGTTGTTCTCGATGACGTAGATCACCGGCAGCTTCCACAGCGAAGCCATGTTGAAGCTCTCGTAGACCTGGCCCTGGTTGGAGGCGCCGTCGCCGAAATAGGTGAAGGAGACATTGTCGTTGCCGCGATAGCGGTTGGCGAAGGCGAGCCCGGTGCCGAGCGAGGCCTGGGCGCCGACGATGCCGTGGCCGCCGTAGAAATGCTTCTCCTTGGAGAACATGTGCATGGAGCCGCCCTTGCCCTTCGACAGGCCGCCGCGGCGTCCGGTAAGCTCGGCCATGACGCCCCGGGCCGACATGCCGCAGGCGAGCATGTGGCCGTGGTCGCGATAGCCGGTGATGTTCTGGTCGCCATCCTTGGCCGCCATCTGCATGCCGGTGACGACGGCTTCCTGGCCGATATAGAGGTGGCAGAACCCGCCGATGAAGCCCATGCCGTAAAGCTGGCCGGCCTTTTCCTCGAACCGGCGGATGAGCAGCATCATCCGGTAGGCGGAATGTTCCTGTTCGCGCGTGAACTCGGCCGGAGCCGGCGTCCTGGGCGCAGCGTTGACGGATTTGGCGGTTGCGCCCTTGCGGGCAGCGGCTGCGGCCATCGTCTCACTCCCGTGTTTCCTCGACGGACCGGTTCCGGGCCATGCCTCTCCGGTCTCTTGACGGGGACGCTAACACCGGTTCCGCCATGACGCCACGCCCTATTCGGCATGAAAGCCATGCGTCGGAGACGCTTGCGCGCCGGAAACAAGAGTGAAATTAACCGGTATTCAGTTAATTCAGGGAATCAACCGCCGCGCAGCAGCACGACCTCGTCGGGACCGACGACATTGAGGGCGCGGCGCGCCTGCTCGTCGAGCATGTCGCGCTCGATGGAGCCGTCGCGAAGGAGCGCGATGCGCCGCTCCAGCGATTCGCGGCGCGAACGTTCCTGCTTCAGGATTGCCTCGAGCCTCGTCTTTTCCACTTCGAAGCCGGTCTTGGCCCGCAGCCCGTAGGAGCCGTGGATCAGGTGGAAGCCGAAATAGGCCAGGAACATGACGGCGAGCGCCGGCATGACCAGGCGGCCGTGGGAACGTCTGCGATACTGGCGGGTCCAGACAGGCAAGCGGGCAATCCTTCGATGCCCGCTTATGCACCCATCAGGCTTAAGGGCCGGTTACCGGCGGCCATTCAGCCCTTGATGACGCCCCGCCCCATATAGGCCGCCTGCCGACCCAGTTCCTCCTCGATGCGCAGCAACTGGTTGTACTTGGCCAGGCGGTCGGAGCGGGCAAGCGAGCCGGTCTTGATCTGTCCGCAATTGGTGGCGACGGCGAGGTCGGCGATGGTGGAATCCTCCGTTTCGCCGGAGCGGTGCGACATCACCGCGGTATAGCCGGCGCGGTGCGCCATCGACACGGCGTCGAGCGTCTCCGACAGCGAGCCGATCTGGTTCACCTTGACGAGGATCGAGTTGGCGACCCCCATGCGGATACCGTCGCGCAGGCGTTCGGTGTTGGTGACGAACAGGTCGTCGCCGACAAGCTGCGCCCTGGCGCCGACCAGGTCGGTGAGCGCCTTCCAGCCGTCCCAATCGTCCTCCGCCATGCCGTCCTCGATGGAGATGATGGGGTAATCGGCGGCGAGCTTGGCCAGATAGCGGGCCTGCGCCTTCGGATCGCGGGTCTTGCGCTCGCCCGAATAGACATAGGCGCCGTCGCGGAAAAACTCCGTCGCGGCGCAGTCGAGCGCCAGGCACACATCCTCGCCCGGCTTGAAGCCGGCCTTCTCGATCGACGCCATGACGAAATCGAGCGCGGCCTCGGCGCTCTTCAGGTTCGGGGCGAACCCCCCCTCGTCGCCGACATTGGTGTTGTGGCCGGCGTCCTTCAGGCCCTTCTTCAGCGTATGGAAGACCTCCGCGCCCATGCGCAGCCCCTCGCCGAAGCTGTCGGCGCCGACGGGCATGATCATGAATTCCTGGAAGTCGATCGGGTTGTCGGCGTGCACGCCGCCATTGATGATGTTCATCATCGGCACCGGCAGCATGTGGGCGTTCGGACCGCCGAGATATTTGTAGAGCGGCAGCGCGGCCGATTCGGCCGCGGCCTTGGCCACCGCCAGAGACACGCCGAGAATGGCGTTGGCGCCGAGGCGGCCCTTGTTGCGGGTGCCGTCTAGCTCGATCATGGTGCGGTCGATGTGGCGCTGGTCCTCGGCCTCCATGCCGCCGAGCGCCTCGAAAATCTCGCCATTGACCGCGTCGACGGCCTTGCGGACGCCCTTGCCCAGGTAACGGGGGCCGCCGTCGCGCAGTTCGACCGCCTCGTGGGCGCCGGTCGACGCCCCCGACGGCACCGCAGCGCGGCCCATCGAACCATCCTCGAGAATCACGTCGACTTCGACGGTCGGATTGCCGCGGCTGTCGAGGATCTCGCGGCCGACAATATCGATGATAGCGGTCATGGCTGGCCTCCGGGGCGCATGCTGGTGGAATTGGCGCCGTCTTATCCAATGGCGGGCCTGAGGGAAACCCTGTCCTTTCGAACGAAACCGGGTTAGGCTCACGCCAGGTCACCGACCTGTCGCCAAGTGTCATCGGGCGACGACTACCCGCCGCCGCGCAATTCGGTTACCGATTCGGCGGGCGGCAAGCTGGACGCATCGAAGGAAGGGACGCTTCCATGACGAATGCATCTGCCGTAGTCCTCTTGTTCCTTTTCGCCGCCGCTTTCCTGAACTCGTGCACGGGCAACGATGCCCGCGCGGCGGCTCCGGTCACACTGCTGGACCTGCGGTGAACCTTGCCGGTCGCGCCCCCGCGGCGCGGCCGGCCTCCCGGCCGTGAACCTTGCATGCGGGCCGGGCGACACATGATGCGGCGGAGCAACCGCCGGACCTGCCCGCGGAGATGATCATGCGCCTTGCCGTCGTTCTCACCCTGGTCGCGGTGTCGACCGCGCCCGCCCACGCCCTGAACTGCTATGAAAACCTCGGCCAGACCGGGTGTCCGCACGAGGAGGTCTTTCCCAGGAGCGATCTGCGGGCGCTGTCCTGCCAGAACCTCTGGACGGTCCGAAACGGCATCTATGACGGGCATGGCTACTGCTTCAAGACCGAGGCCGCCAAGCAGGTCTTCGACAATTCCGACTGCACCATCGATGATCCGACGGCGCTCGGCTTCAACACGTTCGAGCAGCGCAACATCGACAATATCCGCCGCGTCGAGAAGGAAAAGGGCTGCAACTGAGCCCGGTCACATCGATTCCGGCAGCCAGACCCAGCTCAACCAGCCGATGAAGGCGATCAGGATGGCCAGCGTGAAGAACACGCTGCCCAGCCCGAAGAACAGCAGCACCACGGAATAGACGATCGCCGGCAGCAGGTCGGAAAGCTCCAGATAGGTGCGGTAGACCGCCGTCATCTCGCCGCGCTCGAACGGGCGCACGGCGCGTAGGAACGGCGCGGAGCCGACCGCGTCATGGGCGACGGCGAACAGCGAGCCGCCAAGCAGGAAGGCCGCCGTGACCAGCGGATAGTCGACCGCGGTCATGCTGGAGGCCAGCAGCAGCACGACGATGGCGGCGAACCCGCCGGCGATGGTGGTCCGCACCCCGAACCTGGCGCCGACGCGACCCCAGGGAACCGACAGCAGCAGCATGAGGTTGCCGGCCGACACGACCAGGCCGCCGGCCAGGTTGCCCTGGCCGGACACCACCATGAGGATGGGCGCATAGACGTAGAACGTGGTCCAGAAGCAGGAGCGGCCGAAGGCGATCGCCCAGGCCAGGCGCATGCGCGGCTGTGCGACAAACCGGCGGATGTTGGCCAGGGGATTGCCGGCCCGCGCCTTGCCGGGACGGATCAGCGGATTCTGCCCCAGCCGGTACCACCAGAAGACCGCCAGCACGATGACGGCGAACACGAACGACACCAGCGCCGGCGCCACGATGCCGAACCGGTCGTAGAGCCAGACGCCGCCGAAGGGACCCAGCGTCCAGGCGATCGTCGCCCAGCCCATCTTGCGCGCCTCGACGGCGACCATGTCGGTGCGGCGGACATGGTCGAGAATGTAGAGGTTGACCGTGATGGCCATGACCGACGCCCCGAAGGTGCGCAGCGCCATCGCCACGATCTGCGTCGGCAACAGTCCGGCGGCGAACAGCAGCGAGCTGCCCCCCAGCGCCAGTGCGCCGATCGTGTAGACCCAGCGCCGCGGCAGCAGCGCGGTCAACACCGGAATGAGCAGGGTGAGCGCCAGGCCGACCAGCGACACGGCGGTGTAAAGCATCGAGACGCGCTGCTCGGACTGCAACAGGTCGTAGGCCAGGATCGGCACCACCGAGGCCATCAGCGCCCGGGTGCAGGATTCGATCAGATAGAGGATGGCGAACGCGCCGCCACGCGCGTGGCGGCCGGGCGGATTGGCTGATTCGCGGCGGTCGATCATGCCGGCATGTTGCGTGGCGCCGATGCGGCGCCTGTCGGGAAACCGACCCGGCGGCGACGGCTTTACGAGGAGGAGGCGGGCGCGGATGGCGCCGGGCCTTTCGCGTGCCGGCAAGGTGTGGCAAGGCTGGCGGACCGATGACCCCCGCCGGCGCCGCCACCAGCGAAATCCCAGGGTCCGGCGGCGCGCCGCCGGGACGACTAGAGGCCATCGACATTGCGCGCGGTGCCGCGCTCGTGGCCATGGCGGTCTATCATTTCACCTGGGATCTGGAGCATTTCGGCTATGCGATTCCGGGGCTGACGGCAAGCGGCGGGTGGAAGCTGTTCGCACGCGCGATCGCCTCAACCTTCCTGTTCATTGCCGGGATTTCACTGGTCATCGGCCATGGCGAGCGGATCCGGCTCCGGCCGTTCCTGCGGCGCACCGCCACCGTCGCCGGTGCCGCGCTTGCCATCAGCATCGTCACCTGGCTGCTGTTCCCCGGCAGTTTCGTGTTCTTCGGCATCCTGCATCACATCGCGATTGCCGGAGTGGTGGGCCTCGCGGTGCTGCGGCTTCCGGCCTCGGTGCTGGCGGCCCTGGCGTTGGTGGCGTTCATCATCGGCAACGGATGGCAGAGCCCGGTGTTCGATCCGCGCCCGGCGGCGTGGATCGGGTTCTCGCAATCGGCGCCGCGCTCCAACGATTTCGTGCCGCTGTTTCCATGGCTGGCCGCCTCGTTCCTCGGCATGGCGGCATGGAAGGCGGCGGCGGCCTTTGGCCTTTCCAGCCGGCTGGCGGCCATCCGCGCCGGCGGCGTTCTTCGCCCGCTGGCGGCGGCGGGGCGCCATAGCCTCCTCATCTACCTCCTGCACCAGCCGATCCTGTTCGGCCTGGTCGCGCT
>JBATNB010000545.1:0-1631 GCA_049290135.1 Rhizobiaceae bacterium | reverse complement strand
CCCTTGAGCCGCTGCAGCTTGGACAATTGCCGCGCGCGCACCTCGGCATTGTCGACCTTGAGCACGTCGACGGCGACCTCGTGGTCCGGCCGGTAGGCGTTGATGCCGACCACGGTCTGCCGGCCTGAATCGATGCGCGCCTGCGTCCGCGCGGCGGCTTCCTCGATGCGCAGCTTCGGTACGCCCTTCTCGATTGCCTCCGCCATGCCGCCGAGGCTTTCGACCTCCTCGATATGGGTGAGCGCGCGCCGCGCCAGGTCGTGCGTCAGCCGCTCCACATAGGCCGAGCCACCCCACGGATCGATGAGGCGCGTGGTGCCGGACTCCTCCGCGATGACGAGTTGCGTGTTGCGCGCGATCCGCGCCGAATGGTCGGTCGGCAGCGCCAGCGCTTCGTCGAAGGCGTTGGTATGCAGGGACTGGGTGTGGCCCTGCGTGGCGGCGAGCGCCTCGATCATCGTGCGCATGACGTTGTTCCAGGGATCCTGCGCGGTGAGCGACCAGCCGGAGGTCTGGCAATGGGTGCGCAACGACAGCGACCGGGGATCCCGTGGCGCGAAATTCTTCTTCATCAGGGCGGCCCACACGAGGCGTGCCGCCCGCATCTTGGCCACTTCCATGAAGAAATTCATGCCGATGGCCCAGAAGAACGACAGGCGCGGCGCGAAGGCATCGATGTCGAGCCCGGCGGCGACGCCGGCGCGGGCATATTCGATGCCGTCGGCGATCGTGTAGGCGAGTTCGAGGTCGGCCGTCGCCCCGGCTTCCTGCATGTGGTAGCCGGAGATCGAGATCGAGTTGAACTTCGGCATGTGCGCCGAGGTGTAGGCGAAGATGTCGGAGATGATCCGCATCGAGGGCTTCGGCGGGTAGATGTAGGTGTTGCGGACCATGAACTCCTTGAGGATGTCGTTCTGGATGGTCCCGGCGAGATCCTTCTGCGCGACGCCCTGTTCCTCGGCTGCCACCACATAGAGCGCCATGATCGGCAGCACCGCGCCGTTCATGGTCATCGACACGGTCATCTCGCCGAGCGGGATGCCATCGAACAATTGCTGCATGTCGAGGATGGAATCGATGGCCACGCCCGCCATGCCGACATCGCCGGCGACACGGGGATGATCGGAATCATAACCGCGATGCGTGGCGAGATCGAAGGCGACCGACAGCCCCTTCTGGCCGGCGGCGAGATTGCGCCGGTAGAACGCGTTCGATTCTTCCGCCGTGGAAAACCCGGCATATTGCCGGATGGTCCAGGGCTGCTGCACGTACATGGTCGGGTATGGCCCGCGCACGAACGGCGCAAGTCCGGGCCATGTGTCGAGGAAGGACAGGCCGGCAAGATCGCCCGCGCCATAGGCGCGCCTGAGATCGATGCCTTCGGGAGTGCCGCCGGCAACCGCCGCCTCGATGCGGCGCCGCGCCGCGGGCGCCGACCAGGCGAGGCTGGAGAAATCGGGGATCATTGCGTGCCTCCGGCATGGTCTTCGTCGCGGCGGACGGCGAAACGATCGCAGAAGACCGCGCCATCGATCGGCATCGGGCGAACCGTGGCATCGAGCACGTCGAGCGGACGCTCGGTCGGCGGGGCGTAGCGGCTGATGCCGACAAGCATCTGCCCGCCGCCGGCG
>JBATNB010000544.1:0-2171 GCA_049290135.1 Rhizobiaceae bacterium | reverse complement strand
ATGTTCGGCCATGAGGCGCTGCCGCGCCGTCACCATGAGGACGCCGGTGCTTCCCGCCATCATCGCCGGCGCCGAGGTGACGAGCACGGTCGGCACGCCGAGGTGCGCCGCCGCCGCCGTGGCATCGGCCACCGTACCGGTCGCCTGGCCCGTCAGCAGCGCCAGTTCGAAGCGGTTCGGGGTGGCGATGTCGGCCAGCGGCAGCAGCGAGTCGCGGATCGCGGCAATCGTCTCTTGCGGGACGTAGGCGCCGGCCTCGTCGCCGATCACCGGATCGCACAGATAGAGCGCCGCCGGATTGGCGGCCTTCATCCGGGCCACCAGTTCGGCCACCGGATCGGCCTGCGCCGGCGAGCCGAGATAGCCCGAGATCAGGGCGCCGACATTGCCGAGTCCCGGCGACCGGGCGAGGTCCGTCATCAGCGCGGCGAAGGTCCGGTCATCCGGCACGATCCGCGTGCCCTTGCCGTGACCGGGATGAAAGGGAAGCTGCACCGTCGGCACCGACCACACCGCGTGGCCGAGACGCTCCAGTGCGAAGACGATGGCGCGGTTGCCGACGGCGCCGCGCGCCACATGGCTCGACACCGCGATCACCTCGGCGCGCCGTTCCCCGCTCAACGAAGCCTCCGCCGGACAGTCCGGCCGCGTGCTGATGTCATGACCCGCTCCCGGCGGCCTGGCCGCCCATTTGCCATGATACCCTGCCGGCCTTGCGACAGGAAGGCGGCGGGCCTTCTTTCGGCCCCGCCGATGCGCTAGGATGCAAATGACCCCAGGAGGCCGCCATGACCGCCCTAGCCGAACGGCGCGCACCGCTTGCGCGCACCCTTCCCGCCCTGTTCGTTCTCTTCATCCTCGGGCCGATGCTGTCGGCCTGCGGCTTCAACACCATTCCGACGCTTGAGGAAGGCGCCAAGGCGGCCTGGAGCGAAGTGCTCAACCAGTACCAGCGGCGCGCCGATCTCATCCCCAACCTCGTGGAAACGGTGAAGGGCTACGCCGCGCAGGAAAAGGACGTGCTGACCGCGGTCGTGGAAGCCCGCGCCAAGGCGACCGGCGTGCAGATCCCGGCCGAGGCGCTGTCCGATCCGGAGAAGTTCAAGGCGTTCCAGGAAAGCCAGGCCGCCCTGTCGGGCGCGCTCGGCCGGCTGCTCGCCGTCGCCGAGGCCTATCCGGACCTGAAGTCCAACCAGAACTTCCTCGCCCTCCAGGCCCAGCTCGAGGGAACCGAGAACCGCATCGCCGTGGCGCGGCGCGACTATATCGAGGCCGTGCGCGCCTACAACACCTCGCTGAAGACGCTGCCGTCGATGCTGTGGGCGAAATTCTGGTTCACCGGCAATCAGCCGCTTCCGGTCTTCACCATAGACGAGGCCGGCAAGGAACTGCCCAAGGTCGAATTCGGCTCCGGCGGCTGAGCGGCCATGGGCGCGGCCGGGCCTGCGGTCAGGGTTGGGGCGTTCGGGCTCGTCGTCGCGCTGGTGCTGGCGCTGTCGGCGCTGGCCCTGACATTTCCGGCGCTGACCGGCCGGGTGGTCGACGCCGCCGGCATGCTCGACGCCGCGACGATCGCCGCCATCGAGGCGAAGCTTGCCGCGCACGAGCAGAAATCCTCCGACCAGCTGGTCGTCGCCACCGTGCCGGATCTCGGCGGGCAGGCGATCGAGCCCTACGCCAACGCCCTGTTCCGGCACTGGGCGCTGGGCCAGGCGGGCGAGGACAATGGCGTGCTCTTCCTCATCGCCCGCGATGACCGCAAGATCCGCATCGAGGTCGGCTACGGCCTCGAGGGCGTGCTGACCGACCTCTACGCCAAGCTCATCATCGACAACTCGGTGTCGCCGTCCTTCCGTGGCGGCGATTTCGCCGGCGGCATATCGCGCGGGGTCGACGACATCCTGCTGGTGCTCGCCGGCGATGGCGCCGAACTGGAGGCGCGCGCGCGCCGCAACCTCGTCGACGACAACGCCATTCCGGTCGAAGTGATGGTCTTCATCGCCATCTGGGTGTCGATTTTCGGCATTGCCATCGCGTTCGCGGTGCTGCCGCCGATGTTCGGCCGCAAGATCGGCCCCGGCCGCTACCGCTGGCTCGGCATGGATTTCGAATACAGCACCGCCGGCGGTTCCTCGCGCAAGACCTGGTCGTCGGGAAGCAGCGGCTGGTCC
>JBATNB010000543.1:0-2720 GCA_049290135.1 Rhizobiaceae bacterium | reverse complement strand
CCACCTCAACGCGCTGTGGATCGCGCAGAACCTTGTGCTCACCGCCGCCGCGATGCATCGCCTCGGCCTCTATGTCGAGGCCTACGGACTTACCCACTGGCGCATCGCGGCATTGCTGTGGGAAGGCCTGGTGGCCGTCGGCCTCGCGCTGATCGTCGTGCGCATCACCACGGCGCGCAGCGGCGCCTGGCTCGCCGGCGCCAATCTCCTCACCGGCTCGGCGGTGCTCTACGTGGCCTGCTTCATCGATTTCTCCGCCATGATCGCCGAGCACAATCTCGCCCATGCGCGCCGCGTCGGACTTGCGCCGGACATCGCCCACATCTCCTCGCTCGGCCCGTCCGCCATTCCGGCCATCGAACGCCATCTCCTGGCCAGCGCCGGCCTGCCGGACCGTTCCGGTCTCGCCCGTCTCGTATGGATCCGCGACCGCGAAGCCGCATGGCTCGCGGCGGCGAGGCGCGACTGGCGATCGGATTCGCTGCGCATGACGCGGGTCGCATCGCGGCTCGCGGGCGATGGCCCGCTGTGCGGTCTGCCGCTATACAGGTTCATCAGCGCCTGCGCCGGCGGGAAGGGAACATGACTGCGACGATCCTGGTGGCCGATGACGATCCGCACATCCGCGAGGTGATCGCCTTCGCGCTTGAACGCGCCGGCATGGCGGTGGTGTGCGTCGCCGATGGGCGGGCCGCGCTCGCCCGCCACGACGAACGGACCCCCGACCTGGTCATCCTCGACATCGGCATGCCGGAACTCGACGGCCTGGACACCCTGAAGGCGATCCGGCGCGGGGCGGAGACGCCGGTGATCCTCCTGACGGCGCGCGACGAGGAGATCGACCGCGTCGTCGGGCTGGAACTGGGCAGCGACGACTATGTGACCAAGCCGTTCTCGCCGCGCGAACTGGTGGCGCGGGTCCGGGCGATATTGAAGCGGACGGCGCGCCGGCAGGACCCCGGCGCAAGGCTGGCGGGAGCCGGGCTCGAACTCGACATGGAAGGGCATGTCGCCCGTTTCGACGGCCGCGACGTCGCGCTCACCGTGCATGAATTCTCCATCCTCGCCGCGCTGCTGCGCCGTCCGGCAAGGGCGTTCACCCGCGACGACCTGATCGCCGCCGCCTGGCCGGTCAATGTCTTCGTCGGGGAGCGGACCGTCGACAGCCATGTGCGCAACCTGCGTGCAAAGCTCGCCGCCGCCGGCGGCGCCGGTGCGATCGAGACGGTGCGCGGCATCGGCTATCGGCTGGGGAGGCCGAAAAGCCCGTGAGCGCGAAATGGCGTCCGCCGCTCGCCGCCATCATCGCCGGCGTCCTGGCTATCACCCTCGCCATGCCGCTGGCCGCGGCATTGCTGATGGTCTCCTCGCCCCGGGTGCTCATCGACCATGTCGGCGATCATCCGGTCCGCGATTTCCTGGCGCTGTCGGTCGTGCTCGCCTTCTCCGGGATCGTCCTGTTCGTGACGACACGGGCCCTGGCGCGGCCGATCCGCGAGCTGACCGACCGCACGCGCCGGATCGCCGCGGGCGATCCGGATGCGCTGAAACCGCTTGGCGTCAACGGCACGCGCGAACTGGCCGAGCATGCCGAGGCCTTCCTTGCCATGGCGGCGGCGCTGAAGGCGCAAAATGCGCGCATGGCGCGTTTCGCCGTCGAGGTCAGCCACGAATTGCGCACGCCGCTGACCGCCATCCGCGGTGCCGCCGAGCTCCTGGCCGAATCCGGCGCCGACATGCCGGAGGCGCAACGCCGGCGGTTCCTGGAAAACATCGCGGCGGACGCCACGCGCATGACCGACCTGACCCGCGGGCTGCTGCGTCTCTCCGGGGCGACGCAACCGGAGGACAGGTCCGAAACCTGCCGGATCGCCGAGGCGGCGGCGTCGGTCGGGGCGACGGCGATTCCCCTTCATGTCCAGGCGCCCGATGGATTCGCGGTGGCGATGCCGCTTTCCGCTCTTGCCTCCATCCTGACCAACTTGGTCGACAATGCGGCGGCCCACGGCGCTACCCGCCTCGACGTTGCCGCGAGCGCCGCTGACGGCCTGGCCACGCTTGTCATCCGCGACGACGGGCGCGGCATCTCGCCGGCCAATCAGGCGCGCGTGTTCGATCCGTTCTTCACCACACGGCGCGACAATGGCGGCACCGGCCTTGGATTAGCGATCGTGCGCGCGCTGGTGGAGGCGCATGGCGGCTCGATCGCGCTCGTCCCCTCTTCACAAGGGGCGCATTTCCAAATAGCGCTTCGCCACGCCTGAACGCGGAGGACCATGTGGCGCAATCGTTCGATGTCGTCATCGCCGGCGGCGGGATCATGGGCGCGAGCGTGGCCTACTTCCTGCGCGAAACCGGGTTTGCCGGCTCCATCGCGCTGATCGAGCGCGATCCGAGCTTCAGCCGTGCCTGCACGACATTGTCGTGCGCCTCGATCAGGCAGCAATTCTCCATCCGCCAAAACATCCGCCTGTCATTGTTCGGGCTCGAGGTATTCCGCGACCTCAAGGCCCGGTTCGGCACGGAAGCCGACATTTCCTTCGTCGAGAAGGGGTATCTGCTTCTGGCCGGCCCCGACGGAGGTGACCGGCTGGCGGCCAACCATGCCATCCAGGTCGAGGAAGGCGCCGACGTGGCGCTGATGACCCCCGGCCAGCTGGCCGCCCGCTTCCCCTGGCTGTCGACCGAGGGCCTCTCGCGCGGCAGTCTCGGCCTTGCCG
>JBATNB010000542.1:0-7368 GCA_049290135.1 Rhizobiaceae bacterium | reverse complement strand
CGCCGGCCTCGCGGCCGATGCCGGACCGCTGCGCCGCGCCGTGACCTCGCCGCAGGACTGCGGATTGTCGAACGGCGAGTATTTCCCGTTCATGTTCGGGCCGGAACTGCCGTCCGACCAGCGCGTCGACGATGCGCTGTCGGCCTGCTTCGACACGCCGCCGCTCGACGATGCGCTCGACATCGTCGGCGCCGCGCGCGTCGCACTCACCCTGTCGTCCGACCGGCCGCAGGCAAACCTGTGCGTCAGGCTCTGCGACGTCCATCCCGACGGCGCCTCCGAACTGATCGCCTACGGCCTGCTGAACCTGTGTCAGCACCGCTCGCGCCAGCATCCCGAGCCGCTGGCCCCCGGTGCCGGGTTCGACGCCACCATCGTGCTGGACCAGTGCGCCTACAGGATCCCGGCCGGCCATCGCCTGCGTGTCGCCCTGTCGACCGCGTGCTGGCCGATGATCTGGCCGTCGCCGGAGACCGCGACACTGTCGCTGTCGGCCGGTCTGATCGACCTGCCCGTGCGTGCCGCCGCCGCCGGCGACGAGTGGACGTTCGCCCCGCCCGAGGGTGCCTCACCCTGGCGCACCGAGGAATTGCGCGCCGCGACATCCTCGAAGCGTGTCGTGCGCGACATGGCCACGGCGCGCACCAGCATGATCGTGGAGAATGATTTCGGCGCCTTGCGCGACCTGGACCACGGTCTCGTCAACGGATCGCGGCTGCGCGAGGAATGGTCGATCCGCGCCGACGATCCGCTTTCGGCACGAGCCGACATCGGCTGGGAGCAGACCGGCGGACGCGGCGATTGGACATGGCGCACGTCGGCATCGGGCACGATGACAAGCGATCGTGAAGCGTTTCATCTGCAGGCAAGGCTTGACGCCTTCGAGAATGAACGACAGGTTTTCTCCAGGGAGTGGAAAACGACGATCCCGCGCCGGTGCATCTGACCGTGCCTCGGACGGAAAATGCAAAACACGGATCGTGAAACGCAAAACAGATGGAGTCCGATCCTTCATAGTCGGGGTCCGCGAAACGGGAGGTTCCAACATGTCTGACGAACTGTTCTATCTTGGCCACCGGGTGGCCCGGGGCGCGCTCAGCCGCCGCGATTTCCTCGGCCGCGCCGCCGCGCTCGGCGTGTCGGCCGCTTTTGCCAACACCATCCTGTCGAATGCGGCCAGGGCCGCCGGCCCGGTCAAGGGCGGCATCCTCAAGGCTGGCCTCGTCGGCGGCGAATCGACCAACAGCCTCGATCCGGCGACCTTCGCCAGCCAGGTGCCCTATTCCTTCGGGCGCATGTGGGGCGAGCTTCTGGTCGAACTGAACCCGGACGGCTCGCTGGAAAACCGCATTGCCGAGGAGTTCGGCTCCTCCGCCGACGCCAAGACCTGGACCTTCAAGGTCCGCAAGGGCGTCGAGTTCCACAACGGCAAGACCGTGACCGCCGATGACGTGGTCGCCACGCTCGCCCGCCATTCCGACGAGAATTCGAAGTCGGGCGCGCTCGGCATCGTCAAGGGCATCGATTCCATGAAGGTCGATGGCGACAATGTCGTCATCACCCTGAAGGAAGCCAACGCCGACCTGCCCTACCTCATGGCGGACTATCATCTCATCATCCAGCCGAATGGCGGCAAGGATGGCCCCGACGCCGGCATCTCGGCCGGCCCCTACAAGGTGGCGGTCAACGAGCCGGGCGTGCGCCATGTCGGCGAGCGTTTCGCCAACTACTGGAACGCGGCCAACATGGGCCATGCCGACCAGATCGAGATCACCGTCATCAACGACACGACGGCGCGCATCGCCGCGCTGCAGTCGGGCCAGGCGCACATCATCAACCGCGTCGAGCCGAAGATCGTCGAACTGGTGAAGAAGGTTCCGGGCGTCACCGTCCGCAACGTCTCGGGCGCCGGCCACTACGTCTTCATCATGCACTGCAACACCGCGCCGTTCGACAACAACGATTTGCGCATGGCGCTGAAGCTCGCCATGGATCGCCAGGAAATGGTCGACAAGATCCTGCTCGGCTACGGGTCCGCCGGCAACGACTTCCCGATCAACGCCGCCTACCCGCTATTCCCCGATGGCATCGAGCAGCGTGCCTACGACCCGGAAAAGGCCGCCGAATACTTCAAGAAGTCCGGCCATTCCGGCCCGGTGCTGCTGCGCACATCGGAGGTCGCCTTCCCCGGCGCCGTCGACGCCGCGCAGCTCTACCAGCAGCAGGCGGCCAAGGCCGGCATCACGGTCGAGATCAAGCGCGAGCCCGGCGACGGCTACTGGTCGGAAGTGTGGAACAAGCAACCCTTCTCCACCTCCTACTGGGGCGGTCGCCCGGTGCAGGACCAGATGTACTCCACCGCCTACCTGTCGACGGCGGACTGGAACGACACCCGCTTCCTGCGTCCGGACTTCGACAAGATCATCATCCAGGCGCGCGCCGAGCTCGACGAGACCAAGCGCCGCGGGCTCTACCGCGACGCCGCCATGATGGTGCGCGACGAAGGTGGCCTGATCTGCCCGATGTTCAACGACTTCATCGACGCATCCGGCCCGAAGGTCGGCGGCTGGGAAAACCATCCGGGCGGCGAGATGATGAATGGCTACGCGCTGGCCAAGTGCTGGCTCGAAGCCTGACGTCGGCGGCATGGGCTCGCCCATCCTGACCCTGGTGGCCCGGCGCGTCGCGCTGGGCCTCCTCCTCCTCCTGGCGGTTTCGGTGCTGATCTTCGCCGGCACCCAGATCCTGCCCGGCGACGTGGCGCAGGCGATTCTCGGCCAGGCGGCGACCCCGCAGGCGCTGGAGAACCTGCGCCGCGACCTCGGCCTCAACGATCCCGCCTACGTCCGCTACGCCAACTGGCTCGGCGGCGTCGTGACCGGCGATCTCGGCGTGGCGCTTTCAAACGGCCAGGACATCGCCACCCAGCTCGGCAAGCGCCTCGGCAACACCTTGTTCCTGGCTTCCGTGGCCGCCATCATTTCCGTGCCGCTCGCCATCCTGCTCGGGCTGCTCGCCGTGCGCTTCCGCGACCGCTGGCCCGACAAGCTGATCTCCGGCGCGACGCTGGCGACGATTTCGCTGCCGGAATTCTTCATCGGCTACGTGCTGATCTACTTCGTCGCGGTGAAGCTCGGCTGGTTCCCCAGCGTCTCGACCGTCTATGATTCCATGTCGCTGGGCGAGCGCCTGTCGGCGGTCGCGTTGCCGGCGGCGACGCTGACGCTGGTGGTGCTGGCGCACATGATGCGCATGACCCGGGCGGCCATCCTCAACGTCATGCAGTCGGCCTACATCGAAACGGCCGAGCTCAAGGGCCTCGGCGGCTTCGACATCATCCGCAAGCATGCCTTCCCCAATGCGGTGGCGCCGATCGTCAACGTGGTCATGCTCAACCTGGCCTTCCTGGTCGTCGGCGTCGTCGTCGTCGAGGTGATCTTCGTCTATCCCGGCATGGGCCAGTATCTCGTCGACCACGTCTCCAAGCGCGACGTGCCGGTCGTGCAGGCGTGCGGCCTGATCTTCGCCGCCGTCTATATCGGCCTCAACATCGTCGCCGATGTCGTCGCCATCGTCTCGAACCCGCGCCTCAGGCATCCCAAATGAAGGGCGCGCGACGGTGCTGAGCCGCATTCCCGTTTCCGCCTGGATCGGCCTGGTCCTCACCGGCGCCTTTGTCTTCGTGGCGGTGTTCGCGCCCTGGATCGCGCCCTACGGCCAGGCCGAGATCGTCGGCTCGCTGTGGGAATCCTCGTCGCGCGCCTTCTGGCTCGGCACCGACAATCTCGGGCGCGATCTCCTGTCGCGCATGATCTACGGCGCCCGCACCACGCTGACGATCGCCGCGCTCGCCACCATGCTGTCCTTCGGGCTCGGCTCGGTGCTCGGCTTCACCGCCGCCGTGATCGGCGGCTGGATCGACCAGACCATGTCGCGCATCGTCGACCTGGTGATGTCGATTCCGACGCTGATCTTCGCCCTGGTCGTGCTGTCGGTCCTGCCGGCCAACACGTTGACGCTGATCCTCGTCATGGGCCTGCTCGATTCCACCCGCGTCTACCGGCTGTCGCGCGCCGTCGCCGTCGACATCAACATCATGGACTTCGTCGAAGCGGCCAAGCTGCGCGGCGAGGGGCGCGGCTGGATCATCTTCCGCGAGATCCTGCCCAATGCGCTGTCGCCGCTGGTCGCCGAACTCGGCTTGCGCTTCATCTTCCAGGTGCTGTTCCTGTCCGCCCTGTCGTTCCTCGGCCTCGGCGTGCAGCCGCCGGACGCCGACTGGGGCGGCATGGTCAAGGAAAACAAGGAAGGGATCGTCTTCGGCATCCCCGCGGCGCTCATTCCGGCCGCCGCGATCGCCGGGCTGGCCATATCGGTCAACCTCGTCGCCGACTGGGTGCTCAACCGCACGACCAGCCTGAAGGGAGGGCGCGGTGGCTGACCGTCTCCTTGACATCCGCGACCTCAGGATCGAGGCCACCGTCTATCCGCCGGGCGAGGCGCCGCATGATGTCGTCATCGTCGACGGTGTGTCGCTGACGCTCGAAAAGGGCAAGGTGCTCGGCCTCATCGGCGAATCCGGGGCCGGCAAGTCGACCATCGGCCTCTCGGCCATGGGCTACGGCCGCGGCGGCGTGCGCATCACCGGGGGCGAGGTCTTCGTCAATGGCCGCGACATCCTCAAGGGCGGCGCGGCCGGGCTGCGGGCGCTGCGCGGCAAGGAAGTCTGCTACGTCGCCCAGTCGGCCGCCGCCGCGTTCAACCCGGCGCACCGGCTGATGGACCAGGTCGTAGAGGCCGCGCTGCTGCATGGCACCGGCACGCGCGCCGACGCGGAGAAACGCGCGGTCGCCATTTTCCGCAAGCTCGGGCTGCCCGACCCGGACACGATCGGCCGGCGCTTCCCGCACCAGGTGTCGGGCGGCCAGTTGCAGCGCGTCATGACGGCGATGGCGCTGTGCTCCGAGCCCGATCTCATCGTCTTCGACGAGCCGACCACGGCGCTTGACGTCACCACCCAGATCGACGTGCTGGCGGCCATCAAGGACGTCATCCGCGAGTTCCATGTCGCCGCGCTCTACATCACACACGATCTCGCCGTCGTCGCCCAGGTGTCCGACGACATCATGGTGCTCAGGCACGGCAAGATGGTCGAGTATGGCACCGCCGCGCAGATCATCCATGCGCCGCGGCAGGAATACACCCGCGCGCTCGTCTCCGTCCGCCATATCGCCCACGCCGAGAAGCACTCCAAGGCGCCGCCCATCCTGAAGGTCGAGAACGTGACCGCGGCCTATGGCGGCGGCGCGGTGAAGGTGCTGAAGAACGTATCGGTGGAGGTGGAGCCCGGCCATACGCTCGCCGTCGTCGGCGAATCGGGATCCGGCAAGTCGACGCTCGCCCGCGTCATCACCGGCCTGTTGCCGCCGGGCGAGGGCACCGTGTCGTTCGCCGGCCGGCCGCTGTCGCGCGCGCTTTCGGGCCGGTCGAAGGACGATTTGCGCGAGATCCAGATGATCTACCAGATGGCCGATGTGGCGATGAACCCGCGCCAGACCGTGGCGACGATCATCGGCCGTCCGCTGGAGTTCTATTTCGGCCTGCGGGGGGCCGAGCGCGATCGCCGCGTCAAGGACCTGCTCGACGCCATCGAGATGGGCGACAAGTTCGGCGGACGCTATCCGGCCGAATTGTCGGGCGGACAGAAGCAGCGCGTCTGCATCGCCCGCGCGCTCGCCGCCAAGCCGAAGCTCATCATCTGCGACGAGGTCACCAGCGCGCTCGATCCGCTGGTTGCCGACGGCATCCTGAAACTCCTGCTCGACCTGCAGGCGCGCGAGCATGTCGCCTACCTGTTCATCACCCACGACCTCGCCACGGTGAAGGCCATCGCCGATTCCATCGCGGTGATGTATCGCGGAGAGGTGGTGCGCTACGGCCCCAAGGCCAGGGTGCTGGCGCCGCCCTTCGACGCCTATACCGACCTCCTGCTCTCCTCTGTGCCGGAAATGGAGATCGGCTGGCTGGAAAAGGCGATCGCCGGCCGGCGCATGCAAAGCGCGGGGAACTGAAATGGCGCTGTCGCGCAAGCTCCTCCTCATCATCCTCGACGGCGTGCCGGAGCGCAATTTCCGCCGCCTGTTCGGCAATCTGGAAGGCTGGGTGAAGAATGGCGACGCCCGCGTCTGGACGCACCGCGCCGTGCTGCCGTCGATTTCCGGGCCGTGCTACGCCTCCATCCACACCGGGACGCCGCCGCAGGTCCACGGCGTGCTCGCCAACGAGATCCGATTTCGCATCGGCCTGCCCGACATCTTCTCCGAAGTGACCATGGCCGGCGGCACGACCGGCGCCGTCACCCACACCTACTGGACCGAGTTCTTCCACCGCCACCCGCTCGATCTGGTGCGCGACCTCGAATATGACGAGCCCGGCGCGCCGATCACCCATGGCCGTTTCCACTCCATGACCGGCTATGGCCACGACAACCAGATGACGCCGTCGGATGTCGACCTGTTCGCCACGCTGACGATGCTGACCGAGCGGTTCGGCATCGACTACGGCATCCTGCACACCTGCACGCTCGATTCGATGGGCCACCGCTTCGGCCATGACTGCCTGGCCATGGACAATGCCTGCCTGCACATGGACACGATGCTGGCCGCCTTCCTGCCGCGCTGGCTGGGCAACGGCTACGAGGTGATCGTCACCGCTGACCATGGCCAGACCGACCGTGGCACCCATGGCGGGCGCGAGGACCTGCAGCAGGATTCCGCCCTCTACTGGTTCGGCGGCGGCAACGGGCCGCCGGAGCGCACGGTGATCGACCAGTTGCAGCTGGCGCCCACCATCCTAGGCCGCCTTGGCGTGCCGGTTCCTGCCACGATGAAGGCCCGGCCGTTCCTCGCCTGATCCCGCAAGCTCAGTAGGGCCAGCGGCCCTCCCCCAGCGCCCGCACCGCCTCGACGATCCGGGTGAAGGAGTCGCGCGCCCGCGTCACCGTGTGGCGCGCCCGCAGGTAGCCGTGCACCAGCCCCGGCTCGACGATCGAATGCGCCCGGCCGCCGGCGGAGCGGATCGCATCGCGGTAGGCTGCGCCATCATCGCACAGCGGATCGCATTCGGCCGCGATGACGACGGTCGGCGGCAGGCGGGCAAAGTCCGTGTCCTGCAATGGCGCCAGCGTCACGTCGCCCGCCGGGCGCGGTCCGCCGGTGCGGACATCGCGGTAGAAGGCAATGTCGCGCATCGTCAGCATCGGCGCGTCGGCATGCGTCACGTAGGAGCCCCGGCTCGTGTCGCCGCCGAGCCCGGGATAGATCAGCACCTGTCCGGCCGGCGGATTGGCGTCGCCGCGCACCGCATGGC
>JBATNB010000541.1:0-3581 GCA_049290135.1 Rhizobiaceae bacterium | reverse complement strand
CCATTCCGACGACCGCCTGAGCCTGAGCGCATCGTGGACCAGCGTGCCGATGGCGGCACGGTCGCCGGAGCCGGCGAACCGGTGGGCGATGCCCCAGTCCTTCAGCGCCTCGGCCGCGGGGCGGTGGCGAGCCTCCATGTCGGTGAGAATCTCGATCGCGGCGTTGAGCCGTCCGCCAAGTCGCATCGCCGAATTCCTTTTCGCCGGACCGCTTTATCCGGGCTCCCCGCCGAAAGCCACCATGATGGCCGCTCCCTGCGGCATTCCGTCATTGGCGCTCATACATTCAAATTCCTAGATATGTTGTATCAGCAGATGGAGACGATCATGAGCGATACCCCCGTCACCCTTCCCCAGCTAAACCGGCCGGCGCCGGCCTTCGACGCGCTCACCACGCATGGACGGCGCGCCCTGGCCGACTACAAGGGCAAATGGCTGGTCCTGTTCTCGCATCCGGCCGATTTCACGCCGGTGTGTACCACCGAGTTCATGGGCTTCCAGAAGCACTACGACACGTTCAAGGCCATGGGCGTCGAACTGCTCGGCCTGTCGATCGACAGCCACTATGCCCACATCGCCTGGGTGCGTTCGATCAAGGACAATTTCGGCGTCGACATCAAATTCCCCATCATCGCCGACCTGTCCATGGATGTCGCCAAGGCCTACGGCATGATCCAGCCCGGCGCCTCCGACACTTCGGCGGTACGCGCCACCTTCATCATCGATCCGGACGGCATCCTGCGCGCCATGGTCTACTACCCGATGACCAACGGCCGCTCGATCGACGAGTTCGTCCGCATCGTCCAGGCGCTGCAGGCGTCCGACAAGCACAAGATCGCCACGCCGGAAAACTGGCATCCGGGCGAGAAGGTCATCGTGCCGCCGCCGGCCACAACCGACGCGGCCGAGAAGCGCGCCAGCGAGGGCTACGACTACACGGACTGGTATTTCTCCCGGAAGAACGTGGCCTGAGCGGCCGGAATGAAGGAAGGGCCGGAGCAATGCTCCGGCCCTTTTTTCGCGGCCGCCGTCAGGGGGAGGAGAGCAAGGGCCGCGCCTTCCGGCCTCAGGCGAGGTCGAACCGGTCGGCGTTCATCACCTTGGCCCATGCCGCCACGAAGTCGCGGACGAACCTCCCGCCGGCATCGTCCTGGGCATAGGCTTCAGACAGCGCCCTGAGCTGCGAGTTGGAGCCGAAGACGAGGTCGACGCGCGTCGCCGTCCACCTGGTCGCGCCCGACTTGCGGTCCCGTCCCTCGTAGACATCGGCATTGCCCGCCGAAGGCGCCCATGCCGTGCCCATGTCGGTCAGGTTGACGAAGAAATCATTCGTCAGCTGGCCGGGGCGGTCGGTGAACACGCCGTGCCTGGAGCCGCCATGGTTGGCGCCGAGAACGCGCAGGCCGCCGACGAGCACCGTCATCTCCGGCGCCGAAAGCGTCAGCAGCTGGGCGCGGTCGACCAGCATCTGCTCGGCCGGAACGGTGTAAGCCGCCTTCATGTAGTTGCGGAAACCGTCGGCCTCCGGTTCGAGGACGGCGAAGCCCTCCAGATCGGTCTGCGCCTGGCTGGCGTCGCCCCGTCCGGTGGTCACCGGCACGACGATGTCGTGGCCGGCGGCCTTCGCCGCCTTCTCCACCGCCGCCGCGCCGCCAAGCACGATCAGGTCGGCCATCGACACCGGCTTGCCATGGGCGCGCTGCACCCCTTCGAGCGCGGCGAGCACCCGAGCGAGCTGGTCAGGCTGGTTGACCGGCCAGTTGCGCTGCGGATCGAGCCGCAGCCGGCCGCCATTGGCGCCGCCGCGCTTGTCGGATCCGCGGAAGGTCGAGGCCGAGGCCCACGCCGTCTGCACCAGTTCGCCGACCGTCAGTCCGGTGGCGAGGATGCGGGCCTTGAGGTCGGCCGCCTCGGCGTCCGAAAGCGGCGTTCCCGCCGGGATCGGGTCCTGCCAGACGAGGTCCTCGCCCGGTACATCGGCGCCGAGGTAGCGCGACTTCGGGCCCATGTCGCGATGCGTCAGCTTGAACCAGGCACGGGCGAACGCGTCGGCGAACGCCTTCGGGTCCTTGTGGAAGCGCCGCGAGATCGGGCCGTAGATCGGGTCCATCCGCATCGCCATGTCGGCGGTGGTCATCATGGTCTTGACCTTTTGCGCCGCATCGTGCGCCGCCGGGGCCATGTCGGCCTCGCTCACGCCCACCGGCTCCCAGATCCAGGCGCCCGCCGGGCTCCTGGTCAGGTTCCAGTCATAGCCGAGCAGCAGGTCGAAATACCCCATGTCCCACCTGGTCGGGTCGGCCGTCCATGCGCCCTCGATTCCGGAGGTGATGGTGTCGCCGCCCTTGCCGGAGCCGAAGCTCGAGATCCAGCCGAGGCCCATGGTTTCCAGCGGCGCGGCTTCCGGTTCCGGGCCGACATGGCTCGCCGGCCCGGCGCCGTGCGCCTTGCCGAACGTGTGGCCGCCGGCCGTCAGCGCCACGGTTTCCTCGTCGTCCATGCCCATGCGCTTGAACGTCTCGCGGATGTCGCGGCCGGAGGCCAGGATGTCGGGAACGCCGTTCGGGCCTTCGGGATTGACGTAGATGAGGCCCATCTGCACCGCGGCCAGCGGGTTCTCAAGCTGGCGGTCGCCCTCGTAGCGCTTGTCGCCGAGCCAGGTGTTCTCCGCGCCCCAGTAGATGTCCTCCTCCGGCGCCCACACATCCTCGCGCCCGCCGCCGAAGCCGAACACCGGGCCACCCATCGATTCGATGGCGACATTGCCGGCCAGGATCATCAGGTCCGCCCAGGAGATGGCGTTGCCGTACTTCTTCTTGATCGGCCAGAGCAGGCGCCGCGCCTTGTCGAGGTTGCCATTGTCCGGCCAGGAATTGAGCGGCGCGAACCGCTGCGAGCCCGACCCCGCCCCGCCGCGTCCGTCGCCGGACCGGTAGGTGCCGGCGGAATGCCACGCCATGCGGATGAACAGGCCGCCATAATGCCCGTAGTCGGCCGGCCACCAATCCTGGCTGTCGGTCATCAACGCCGTGAGGTCGGCCTTGATGGCGTTGAGATCGAGCTTTCCGAACGCCTTGGCGTAGCTGAAATCCCCGCCGAGCGGATTGGAGGCGCCGCCGTGCTGGTGCAGGATGGCGAGGTTCAACTGCTCGGGCCACCAGTCCTTGTTGGACTGCCCGCCGAAGGTGGTGTTGGCGCTGGCGCCGTGCATCACCGGGCATTTCCCGGCGCTTGGTTCGGTCTTGGCGTTCATGGGATTCTCCATTCCATCGGGATAAAAGGCGGTTGCGGCGTGCGCCGCATTCTCCCTCCGCCCATTTCTGCTTTGACCGGATTGGAGCACGACACATGCAATAATTGCCAATTGTGTTTTCAGATGACTTCGATAATTTCCGGTTATGATCTCGATCACGTTGCGCCAGATGGCCTATTTCGAAGCGCTCGCCGAGTTGCGGCATTTCGGCCGGGCGGCGCGCGTGTCCCATGTCACCCAGCCGGCGCTTTCGGCGCAGATCGCCGAGATGGAGGAGCGCCTCGGCGTCCGGCTGTTCGAGCGGACCGGGCGTGCCGCGCTGCTGACG
>JBATNB010000540.1:0-3469 GCA_049290135.1 Rhizobiaceae bacterium | reverse complement strand
GCGTAACCGCCACGCCGGTCGTCGCCGACATCTCCACCGAAGCCGGCCAGCGCGCCGTCCTCGACGCCTGCCCGCGCCCCGATATCCTGGTCAACAACAATGGCGGCCCGCCCCGGCGCGATTTCCGCGAACTCGACCGCGCGGCGATCATGGCCGGCGTCACCCAGAACCTCGTTACCCCGGTCGAGTTGATCCAGGCCACCATCGACGGCATGGCGGAGCGCGGCTTCGGGCGCATCATCAACATCACCTCCCTGTCGGTGCTGACGCCGATCCCCGGGCTCGACCTGTCGTCGGCGGCCAGGGCCGGGCTGACGGCGTTCCTCGCCGGCATCATCCGGCCGTTCTCCGCCCGGAACGTCACCGTCAACAACCTGCTGCCCGGCAAGTTCGATACCGACCGCCTGCGGGGCGGGTTCGCCGCCGCCGCCAGGGCCGCCGAGACCAGTGTCGACGATGTCGCCGAACGCCAGCGCGACGAAATCCCGGCGAAGCGTTTCGGCGATCCGGCCGAGTTCGGCGCCATGTGCGCGTTTCTGTGCTCGGCGCATGCCGGCTACATCACCGGCCAGAACATCGTGCTGGATGGCGGCCTGTTCGTGCGCGCCTTCTGAGCGCAGGAAAACCGGAAACAGTTTTCCCGGGCGTCCGCATCGTTCGGGCCCGGCGGCGATGCTAGGATTGCGGGATCAGGAATCCGGGAGGTCGGCATGGCGGACGGTTTGGGAGGGGAACAAACGCCCGGCGCGGCGTCCGACCTCAATGAGCAGGCGCTGTTCTTCCATCGCTACCCCCTGCCGGGAAAGCTCGAGATCCGGGCGACGAAACCGCTCGGCAACCAGCGCGACCTGGCGCTGGCCTACTCGCCCGGCGTGGCCGCGCCCTGCCTGGCCATCCGTGACGATCCGGCCGCCGCCGACGAATACACCGGCCGCGCCAATCTGGTGGCGGTGATTTCCAACGGCACGGCCGTCCTCGGCCTCGGCAACATCGGGCCGCTCGCCTCCAAACCGGTGATGGAGGGCAAGGCGGTCCTGTTCAAGAAATTCGCCAACATCGACGTCTTCGACATCGAGATCGACGCCCCCGGCATCGACGCCATGGTCTCCACCATCGCCGCGCTCGAGCCGACCTTCGGCGGCATCAACCTGGAGGACATCAAGGCGCCCGAGTGCTTCGAGGTCGAGGAGCAGTTGAAGGCGCGCATGGGCATCCCGGTCTTCCACGACGACCAGCACGGCACCGCCATCATCGTCGGCGCGGCGGTGCTCAACGCCCTGGAACTGGCCGGCAAGAACATCGCCGACGTGCGCATCGTCTCCTCCGGCGCCGGCGCCGCCGCGCTTGCCTGCCTCAACCTGCTGGTTTCGCTCGGCGCCCGGCGCGAGAACATCATCGTCACCGACATCGAAGGCGTGGTCCATGCCGGGCGCGAGGTGCTGATGGACCGCTGGAAGGCGGTCTTCGCCCGCGAAACGACGGCGCGCACCCTGGCCGAGGCGCTGCCGGGCGCCGATGTCTTCCTCGGCCTTTCGGCCGGCGGCGTGCTCAAGCAGGCCATGCTGGAAACCATGGCGGAGCGCCCGCTCGTGCTGGCGCTCGCCAACCCCGTGCCCGAAATCATGCCCGAGGAGGTGCGCGCCGTCCGCCCCGACGCCATGATCTGCACCGGGCGATCCGACTTCCCCAACCAGGTCAACAACGTCCTGTGCTTTCCCTACATTTTCCGCGGCGCGCTCGATTGCGGCGCCACCACGATCAACGAGGCCATGAAGCATGCCGCCGTCCGGGCCATCGCCGAACTGGCGCGCGAGGCGCCCTCCGATATCGCCGCGCGCGCCTACTCCGGCGAGACCTCGACCTTCGGCGCGCACTATCTCATCCCCTCGCCGTTCGATCCCCGCCTGATCCTGCGCATTGCCCCGGCCGTGGCGCGCGCGGCGGCCGAAACCGGCGTGGCGCGGCGGCCGATTACCGACATGGATGCCTATGTCGACCGGCTGAACCGTTTCGTCTATCGCTCCGGCCTGGTCATGAAGCCGGTGTTCAATGCCGCGCGCACCTCCCCGGCCAAGCGGGTCGTCTTCGCCGACGGCGAGGACGAGCGCGTGCTTCGCGCCGCCCAGATCGCGCTCGAGGACGGCATCGCCGTGCCGATCCTCGTCGGGCGGCCGCAGGTGATCGAGAACCGCGTTGCCCGCTACGGCCTGTCGCTGCGGCCGGGCACCGACGTCGATATCGTCAACCCGGAAGACGATCCGCGTTACCGCCAGTATGTCGATCTTCTCGTCTCGCTCACCGGGCGCCGCGGCGTCACGCCGGAAGCCGCCCGTATGCTGGTGCGCACCAACACGACCGTGATCGCCGCGCTCGCGCTTCGTCGCGGCGATGCCGACGCCATGATCTGCGGGCTGGAAGGCCGATTCGAGCGTCACTTGCGCAATGTCGAGCAAATCATTGGTCTGAAAGATCATTGTTGCGAATTGTCGGCGCTGTCGATGCTCATCACCGGGCGCGGCGCGACGTTCTTCACCGATCCTTATGTCGCCGTGGATCCGAATGCCGACGAAATCGCCGCCGTCACCGTCCGCGCCGCCGAGACCATTCGCCGGTTCGGCATCGTGCCGAAGGCGGCGCTGCTGTCCCATTCGAATTTCGGCTCGCGCGATTCCGCCAGCGCGGTGAAGATGCGCCGCGCCGCCGAACTGGTCCGCAGGACCGATCCGGATCTTGAGTCCGATGGCGAGATGCATGGCGATGCCGCGCTGTCGGAGATGCTGCGCAACCGCGTGTTCCCGAATTCCACGCTGAAGGGCGAGGCCAACCTGCTGGTGTTCCCGAACCTCGACGCCGCCAACATCGCCCTCACCACGGTGAAGGCGATGACCGACGCCCTCCACGTCGGCCCGATCCTGCTTGGAACCGCCCGCCCGGCGCATATCCTGACCCCGTCGGTCACCTCGCGCGGCGTCGTCAACATGACTGCGCTCGCCGTCGTGGAAGCCGGGAACCTCGACCGCGAACGGGCGGCGAGGTGACGCGGCGGCCATCGTCATGATAAAGACGGGATTAACGCTGAGGCTGGTATTGAAGGCATCCGGCCCTATGCCGTTTCCGGCGCGGGCGAATGGGAGATCAGATGGTCCTGCAGCGGATCATTCTCGTGGCCGGCGTCATGATGGCGCTTGTGCTGGGAAGCGTCGCGGCGCAAGCCGCGACGTCGCGCGTCTGCCGTGACCTCGAAGCGCAACTCGCGTCCGCCGGCAAGGGCGGCGGGAAATCCGCGCAGTCGCGCAAATGGTCCGACGCCGCGGCGCGACAGCGCCAGGAAATCGCCAAGCTGAAGGCCCGTTGCGGCGTGAGCTTCTTCGGCGGCGATCAGGGATGCCGCGCCAAGCTCAACCAGATGCAGCGCAATCTTGCCGGCCTTGAACGCAAGGCCGCCGAGCTCGGCGGCGGCAAGGCCACC
>JBATNB010000539.1:0-2476 GCA_049290135.1 Rhizobiaceae bacterium | reverse complement strand
GCCAGCGCGGTCGCCGCCATGCGGCCGATGCCGGTGGCGCCGCCGGTTACCAGCGCGGTCTTGCCGCGAACGGAAAACAGCTCCTCGAGCCAGGCCATGCGCAGGTCCTTTCCGGCGGGTCGCCGCGTTGACAACATACCGGGTAGTATGTTGATCTTCGCAGCGGCCGTAAAGACCCGAGGCCCCAAGGAAAGGACCCGCTGTTGCCGGCAGCGAACATGAACCTTCCCCAGGATCTGGCCCAGGGCGACATCCTGATCGCCGCGGCGCGGTGTTTCACGGATCTCGGCTACCAGGGAGCGTCGATCGACGATGTCGCCCACCGGCTCGGCTCCACCAAGGGGCGCATCTATCATCATTACCGGTCGAAGGCCGACCTGTTCGCCGCGGTGTTCCGCGCCGGAATGGCAATGAACCATCGCGCCATCGAGCCCTACCTCGCCATGCCAGGTTCCGCGGTCAGGCGCCTGGCGGCGATGGCAAGGGCGCATACGGCCAACATGATCGCCACGCGCACGTTCCAGCGCGCGGTGTGGGAAGGGGTCACCATGCAGTTGCGCGGCGCAACCACGCCGGAGCAGCGCGCCGCCTTTCTCGAACTGCAGGAAGACCGGGACCGCTATTCCGACAAGTTCCGCGAGGCGGTGATCGCGGCCAGGGCCGAGCAGGCCCTTCCCGACCGGCCGATCGGCATTGCCATGCAGATGATGTTCCTGACACTCAATTCGCCGATCTTCTGGTACAGCCCCCGGCCTTCCGAAACGCCGCGTGACCTTGCCGGACTCGTGGACGAGATTGTCCGGTTCGCACTGCGCGGGCTCGGCTTTGATGGAGAGTTGCCTTCATGACCGCCATGGATCTTGGCATGACCGAACGGCTGCGGCCGCTCCACGACAAGGTTGCGCGCATGGTGCGCGACGAGATCCTGCCGCTCGACGACGAATACCTCGCCGAGGTCGGGCGCGACGGCAACCGCTGGCATCACACCGCGAGGCAGACCGAAATCCTCGAGGGCCTGAAGGCGCGGGCGCGGGAACGCGGCCTGTGGAATTTCTGGCTGACGGATTCCGAGCGCGGCTTCGGACTGACCACGGTCGAATATGCCTACCTCGCGGAGGAAATGGGCAAGGCGCATCTCGGCGCCGAGACGTTCAACTGTTCGGCGCCGGATACCGGCAACATGGAAGTGCTGGAGCGCTACGGGACGGCGGCGCAGAAGCGGGCGTGGCTTGGCCCGCTGCTCGACGGCAATATCCGCTCGGCCTACCTGATGACGGAGCCGGAGGTCGCGTCCTCCGACGCCACGAACATCGCCATGGCCTGCGTGCGCGATGGCGACCATTATGTGCTCGACGGCGAGAAATGGTGGTCGTCCGGCGCCGGCGATCCGCGCTGCCGCATCTACATCGTCATGGTGAAGACCGGCGGTGACGACGCGCCCAGGCATGAACGCCATTCGATGATCCTGGTGCCCGCCGACACGCCGGGGGTGACGGTGCTGCGCGCCATGGAGGTCTATGGCCGCGACGACGCCCCGCACGGTCACATGCATATCCGTTTCGACAAAGTGCGCGTTCCGGCGGGCAATCTCCTGCTTGGCGAAGGCCGCGGATTCGAGATCGCCCAGGGGCGCCTCGGTCCGGGGCGCATCCATCATGCCATGCGCGCCATCGGCCAGGCGGAGCGGGCGCTGGAGATGATGTGCCAGCGTGCGATGCGCCGGGTGGCGTTCGGCAAGCCGCTCGCCAAGCTCGGCGCCAACTACGACATCATTGCCGAATGCCGCATGGAGATCGAGATGGCGCGCCTGCTGTGCCTCAAGGCCGCCTGGGTGATGGACCAGGGCGATGCCCGTGCCGCCGCGCCGTGGATCAGCCAGATCAAGGTGGTCGCGCCGCGCGTGGCGCTGAAGGTGACCGACGAGGCGGTGCAGATGTTCGGCGGGCAGGGCGTGAGCCAGGACACGCCGCTGGCCCGGATGTGGACGAACCTGCGCACCCTGCGGCTGGCCGACGGGCCGGACGCGGTACACCGGATGGTGATTGCGCGCGCCGAATTGAAGAAACACACGCAGGAGCGCGTATGAGGGCGGGCCGCGCATGAAAGCCATCGTCGCCCGCGTATTCGCGCCGCTGGCCGCGCTCGAACATTCCGACTGGCCGGAGCCCGAGGCCACCGGCTCGAACGTGGTGATCGCGGCCGAGGCGATCGGCGTGAACTATCCCGATGCGCTGCTGGTCCAGGGGCTCTACCAGGTGAAGCCGCCGACGCCGTTCGTGCCGGGCATGGAGGTCGCGGGACGGGTGGTGGCGGTCGGTCCGCGCGCGACCCGCTTTGCCATTGGCGATCGTGTCGGCGCCGTGACCATGATCGGGTCCTATGCCGAGCGCGTCGGCGTGGCGGAGAGCGACGCGTTCCGCCTGCCCGACAGCCTGCCGGCCGACGAGGCCTGCGCGCTGATGTGCGCCTACGGCAC
>JBATNB010000538.1:0-2159 GCA_049290135.1 Rhizobiaceae bacterium | reverse complement strand
GGACAATGAACGCCGCGTGGCGCATCCGGGCGGCGACGACCGCCGGCCGCCGCGCCGCGACGATCTCGGCCCGAACAAGGTGGTCGGGTTCGGCGATGACCTGCCCGACTTCATGAAGACGGCGTTTCGCCCCTGAGGCGCCGTTTCGGGCCGGGTATCGCCCCGCCAACGCTCAGGTCAACAGCCTGAACAGGCGCATCACCTGCTCGAAGCGGGCGCCGTAGGGCGGATGCAGCAGGCCGCCGCCATTCAGGCGCGCCTGTTCGAACACCGGCTTTTCCTTGCTGAAGGCGCGGAAGCCCCATTCGCCGTGATAGGCACCCATTCCGCTTGCGCCGACGCCGCCAAACGGCTGGTTTTCCTGCGCAATGTGCATCAGGCAATCGTTGATCGTCACGCCGCCGGCGGCGGTTTCGCGCAGGATCTTCTGCTTGCTGGCGCGATCGCGGCCGAACCAGTAGAGCGCCAGCGGTCGGTCGCCGCCATTCACCCTGGCGACGGCATCGTCGATGCCGTCATACTCCACGATCGGCAGCACCGGACCGAAGATTTCCTCGTTCATCAGCCGCGTGCCGGGCGCGGCGCCGATGACGATCTTCGGCAGGAACTTGCGGCTGTTGCCGCTGGCCTCGCGCGCCGGGTTGACCTCGATGATTTCGGCGCCGCCGGCGCGCGCCTCGTCGACCAGTTCCGACAGCCGGCGGAAATGCCGGTCGGAGATGATCGCGGTATAGTCCGGATTGTCGACAAAGCGCGGGTAGAGACGCGCCATCCGCGCCGCGATCCGGTCGGCGACGGCGCGGGCCTGGCCGGCCGGCACCATGAGATAGTCGGGCGCGATGCAGGTCTGGCCGGCGTTGAGCAGCTTGCCGTAGCTGATGCTCGACACCGCCCGGTCGAGATCGCCGCTCGGATCGATGATTGCCGGCGACTTGCCGCCAAGCTCCAGCGTCACCGGCGTGAGGTTCCTTGCCGCGACCTGCGCCACCAGGCGGCCGACCGGGGTGGAGCCGGTGAACAGCAGGTGGTCGAAGGGGAGTGCCACGAACGCCTTGCCGACCTCGGCGTCACCCGGGATCACGGTCATGACGTCGGCGGGAAAATGGTCGGCGACCAGCCGGGCGAGAAGGTCGGACACCGTCGGCGTCAGTTCCGACGGCTTGATCAGCACGCGGTTTCCCGCCGCCAGCGCGGCGGTGGCCGGGGCAAGCGCCAGCTGGAACGGGTAGTTCCACGGCGACACGATGCCGACAACGCCGAGCGGCTGGGGATGCAGCCGGTTCGAGCCCGGCCAGAAGATCATCTTGGTGGCGACGCGTCGGGTCCGCATCCACGACGACAGGTGCGAAAGCGCGTGGTTGACGCCGGCCCGCACGAAGGCGAGTTCGGCGATCCGTGTCTCGTGGCCGGACCGGCCGCCGAAATCGGCATCGATGGCGGCGATGAACTCCTGTTCGTGCCGTTCGGTCAGGGCAAGCAGCGCGCGCAGCCAATTGCGCCGCCGGTCACGACCGGGGAACGGGTCGCCGGCGGCGGCGGCCTTGAGGCGCTGGAAGGAGGATTGAAGGTCCCGTTCGGTCATGGCGATCACCGCGATGTTGCGATTACCCCATTATCCGCCCGCGAGGCAGGCGAAGACAAGGAAAAGCGTCGCGGGAACCCGGCTTTTCGCTGGCCGGATCGGCCGCGGGTCAGGTCCTGGCGCGCCTCGCGGCGGCGAGCGCCTCGCGCGCCAGTTCGGCCATCAGGTCGGGGTCGTCATGGGCATCGTCGGGAAGGCTCCAATAGGGCATCTTCACCGGCGCCTTCTTGCCCTGGTAGGTCCATTGCCGGCTGCCGGCGGCTTCCAGGCGCGGCGCCGAATGCGCGTCGGCCTTGAGCAGGATTTCGCCATTGGCCTCCAGCGCCACGATCTGGCCGTCGGCATAGATGCCCTTGCCGCCGAACATCTTGCGGATCGACACCGGGCCGAGGGCGGCGAACAGGTCGCGGATCGCGGCATCGTCCATGGTCAGCCCCTCGCAGCCAGATGGCGGCGCACCGCGTAGAGCGCGATGGCGGCGGCGTTGGAGACGTTCAGCGAGCGGATGGCGCCAGGCATGTCGAGCCGGGCGAGCGCGCCGACGGTGTCGCGCGTCTTCTGGCGCAGGCCCTTGCCC
>JBATNB010000537.1:0-11630 GCA_049290135.1 Rhizobiaceae bacterium | reverse complement strand
TTCCAGCCCCGCCACGCCGCCGCCGACGACGAGCACGGTCTTCGGCGTCGTTGCCGGGGTGAACCGGTCGCCGCCCCATTCGAATTCGCGTCCGGCCGACGGGTTGACCAGGCAGGAAATCCAGTAGTCGCGGTAGCGCCGGCCCCAGCACATCTGGTTGCACGACAGGCACCGGCGGATGTCCTCGGGCCGACCGTCCCTGGCCTTGTTGGCCAGGTGCGGGTCGGCGATCTGCCCGCGCACGATCGACACCATGTCGGCCAGCCCCTCCGACAGGATGCTCTCGGCGTTTTCCGGCGTGCGCACATGCGCCTCCGACGTCACCAGCGCATGGCTGACCGCCCCCTTGATGACCGACGCAAGATCGGCCCCGAGCTTCTCGGGGAAAAGGAAGGTCGGCATCAGTGGCCAGAAGTTGAAATAGGAGCCGTAGCCGCAGGTCACATAGTCGACATCGCCGCCGCGGTCGTGCAGCGCCACGATTTCGGCCTGGGCTTCGCGTTTCAGCGTCACGCTGGTGTCGGGATCGTCGGAGATGGCCAGCCCGACGATGAAATCCTGCCCGCAGACCTTGCGGATGCGGCCGATGATCTCGCGAGAGAACCGGGTGCGGTTTTCGAGGCTTCCGCCCCAGCGGTCGGTGCGCCGGTTCGACCAGGGTGTCCAGAACTGGTCGAGGATGCCGTGATAGGCCGCCCACACTTCCACGCCGTCGAAGCCGGCGTCGCGCGCCCGCCGTGCCGCCCGCACATGCGCCTCGATCGTTTCCTCGATTTCGGCTTCGCTCATCGCATGGCTGCCGTCGCTGTCGTGATAGCTCGGCAGGCCGGATGGCGACCAGCCGGGATGGAAGGAATTGTCCTGATCGGCGTGCTGACCGACATGGTAGAGTTGCTGGATGGCCACCGCGCCATGGCCCCGGATCGCGTCCGTCACGCGGGCGAAATGCGGAATGACGCTATCGTCGTCGTGGCGGAAATTGCCCCGGGTCAGCACCGCGGCCGCGTGGACCGGAACCGGCTCGACCACGATCATCGCCGCCCCGCCCATGGCGCGCTCGGCGTAATAGCCGACATGGCGGTCGCCCGGATAGCCGTTCTCGGCCATGTTGGCGGTGTGCGCGCCGAAGACGATTCGGTTGCGCAAGGTTTTCCCGCGCAACGAGGCCGGCGTGAACAGGCGGGGAAAGGCGGTCATGGCGGCTCCTCCGGCTACCGTTCGACAGGACAGCGAAAACCGGGGCCGATCAAGCCGGAGGAGCGACGCGGCATATCGGCTTTGCGGCCGATCGGGGCTCGGCTAAGACTGGCGAGGCGGTTTGCCTGTCCCGGGAGGATGCCCTTGATGAAAACCGGCGATACCGGCGCGCCGGATGCCTTCGACCGCCGCCTGCTCGACATCGTCGCCGGGCGCGGCTCGATGGTGCTCGCCGGCAACAAGGAATATTTCGCCGTTCTCCACTGGCGCGCCGGCCGGTGGATGATCGAGGATGGCGACACGATGCTGCCGGCGGAGGTGTCGGTGCACGAGGTCAGCGAAACCGCCGCCGCGAGCCGGATCCGTTCGCGCATTCACGAACTGAACGCGCGCTACCGCCCCGAGGAGTGGGTGGCGGTGACCGGCGAGCAACTCGTTGCCGAATTGTGCGACATCCACGTCTGACCGTGGCGGCCGTCAGGCGATGGCGGCGATCGCATGCCCGAGCACGCCCAGCGCGGCGAGCAGCAGCGCCAGGAACGACAGCCCGAAGCCGATGCCGCGCTGCCAGCCCGGCGCGTCTTCCTGGATGAAGTGCCAGGCATGCAGCACGCGGCCGACCGTGAAGGCGACGCCGAGGACATGCACGAGCCAGTTCGGCGCCGCGAGCATCGCCGCGATGGCGAGCAGGATGAAGAACATCGGCATGTTCTCGATGGCGTTGGCGTGCCCGCGCAGGATGCGCACGAGATGCTTCACGCCGCCGTCCCCGATGGAGACCTTGTGCTTGCTGCGCAGCTTTCCGGTCGCGACGTCGAACCAGAACAGGATGAAGGTATTGAGCGCGGCATAGATGCCGACGATGGCGAGCGCCTGGGTCATTGCAGTCTCCGATGCGGGAGGCCCCTCTGACCACGGCGACCGCGGCGACGCAAGATGCCGCGCCGCCGCGGCCGTGGGCCTCACATGGCCATGGCCTGCGCGATCTCGACCGAGCCGCCGGCTTCCGCCACGATCGGGCAGCCCTTCGCCATTGCGATGGCGCCCTCCATGTCCGCCGCCTCGATGATCGAATAGCCGGACGCCGGGTTGGAGCCGCCATTGCCGGCCACCTGGCCGGCGCTGACCGTGCTGGACGGGCCGAACGGCGCGCCGGCATCGACCACCGCATTGCCGAGCGCGCCGAACCAGGCGGTCCAGGCCGCCATGACCTTGCGGCCCTCGGCCTCCGAGGCCGGCGTCGCACCTCCATGATAGACAAAGACGAAGCGGGGCATGGCATTCTCCCTCAATGGTCGGCCGGCTGATTCCGGCCGAGGTAACGGTCGAGGTCGATGAAGCTCGACTCCCAGCCGATCCGGTGATTGTCGCGGTGCTCGGCCGTGGCGAAGCTCTTCTGCGTCAGCGTCAGCCGCGCTCCGGCCGGGTCCGGCGCGATCACGACATCGACGACCGTCTCGTGCCCGCGCGAACCGTCGGCCTGCCGCCATGCCCAGGTGAAGGCGATGCGGCGCGGCGGGTCGAGCACGAGGTAGGTGCCCGAGACATGGTGCTCGGCCCCGTCGCGGTTGCGCATCGTCGTCGCCCATGCGCCGCCGATACGCACGTCGAACGCGGACGAGGGAACCGTGGCGCCTTCCGGCCCCCACCATTTGACGATCCGGACCGGATCGCGGAACGCGTCGAACAGGTCCTGCGGACTGGCGCCGAAGGTGCGCTCGATCACCAGTGTGCGTTCGTCAGCCATTGCCGCCGTCCTTGCCGCGTTGCCTCAAATGGGCGTCGAGCCGGTCGAGCGACGCCGACCAGAATCGCAGTGCGTCGCTGAACCACGCGCCGGCCGCCTCGATCGCCTCCTGGCGAACCCGGAACCGGCGATACTGCCGGTCGGCGTGGCGCGTGATCACGCCGGCATCCTCCAGCAGCCTGAGGTGCCGCGAGATCGCTGGCTTGGAAAGCGCGAACGGCGCGGCCAGTTCGCCGGCGCTCGCCTCGCCATCGGCCAGCAGGCGCTCCACGATGGCAAAGCGCGTCGGATCGCCCAGGGCGTTGAAGATCGTTGCAGGCGACATGCCGGACTCCGAATTTAACAAAAAAGTTAACTAAACGCGCCTCGCTGTCAAGCGCCGTTCACGCGTTCCGGTCCTGCGGGCCGATCGGCCGGGATCACGATGGCGGGCGCGCCATGCCGGCCACGGCTTCGGTATAGGTGGCGCAGACCACGTCGTCGCGCGCGCAGGCGTCGGCCGCGAACCGTTCGAGCGCGCGCCAGTAGGCCCCGCCATTCATCAGGGTGAAATGCAGGCCGATCTGCAGCGGCCGCCGCTTGCCGGCCAGTTCCGCGTCGAGCGCAGCGGTGAACGCCCGGACGGTCCGTTGCTCTAAGGCGCCATCTTCATCGCCGCGTTCGAAGCCGCCGGAATGGCGCACGAAGAGATTGTAGTCCATGGCAAGGATGCGCCGTCCGTCCGGCCCTTCCGGAATCGTCGGCAGCGCGAACCGCGTCAGGCCGCCGGAGGCCTCCGGCGCGACCGGTCCCCTGGAAACCAGGCTGGCATCGTAGCGCAGGCCGCTGGCGGCGAGCGCGCCGTCAAGGCCCTTGCCGCGCGCAAGATAGGGCGCGCGGAACCCGATCACCTCGTCACGCACGAACTCGCGCCATGCGGCGGGCTCGTGGGGAATGGCGTTGATCGACCAGGCCCGGTCAAGCACGTCGCGAAAGGCGGAAAGCTCGAGCCGCCAATCCGCGCCGGTCCAGTCCGTGCCGTCGAGATGGCCGCAGCCGTGGCCGGCGATTTCGTGGCCTTCCCGCCGCGCCGCCCAGATCTGGCGCAGCCGCGCCGCGATATCGTCGCGCGAGGCGGCCCAGCCGATGTTCGACCTCGTTCCCTCGGGCCCGCGGTAGGCGTCCCTGGTTTGCGGCGTCAGCAGGAAGGCGCAGGACAGGAAGAAGGTGAAATGCGCTCCGGTGCGGCGGGCGAGCGCCCGGGCCCGCTCCCATTGCGCCACCGGCCCGGCGCCGTCGAAGGAGATGAGGACCTGCTGGCGCGTATCCGCCTGTCCCGCCCGCGCCGTGGGAAGGGCGGAAAGGACCGACAGGACGGCTAGACAAAGCACGCGCACGCGACGGGTCGCAACCATGGGCGCAAGCCGTGCCATGTGATTGTGGCGGCGTTGCGAAGCGGCTTGCCGCGCAAGGTCGCGACCGCTAGCCTCCGACGCAAACAGGGAGAGGGTCTTCATGCTGGTCCTGGTCATCGGTCTCGTGCTGTTTCTCGGCGTCCACTCGTTGCGCATCGTGGCGCCGGCCTGGCGCGATACGCAGTACGCCAGGATGGGTGAAGGAAAATGGAAGGGCCTGTATTCGGTCTTCGCCCTTGTCGGCCTGCTGGTGCTGATCTGGGGGTACAGCCTGGCGCGGCCTGAGGCTCCGGTGCTCTACGAACCGCCGGTCTGGATCAAGCATGTCAACGCGCTCATCATGCTGGCCGCCTTCATCATCATGGGGACCAACCAGCGCCCGGCTGGCGCCATCAAGCGGGCCGTCAAGCACCCGATGCTGGTGTCGACCAAGCTGTGGGCATTCGGCCATCTGCTTGCCAACGGCGATCTGGCATCGGTTCTGTTGTTCGGCTCGTTCCTGGCCTGGGCGGTCGCCGACCGGATCTCGCTGAAGCGCCGCGCGCCGGTGGCCGCGACGCCGGGAACCTGGCGCGACGATGCGTTCGCGCTCGTCGTCGGCGGCGTGCTCTACGCGGTATTCCTGTTCTGGGCGCATGATTGGCTGTTCGGGGTGCCGCCGCTGTGATGCGGCGGCACCCCGCCGGGAAATCCGCTTCCGTTTGCCGATGAAACGCTCTAAACGCTGCGGCAAAGCATTTCGGCTGCGCGCCGACGGGATCGCCCATGTCCGATGACAGTTTCATTCGCGAAGTCGACGACGAGCTTCGCCAGGATACGCTGAAGAACCTCTGGCAGCGCTATGGCGTGGCCGTGGTCGGCCTGGCCGTGGCGATCGTGCTGGCGACGGCCGGCTGGACGGCCTGGGATTACTGGCGCACCGGCAAGGCCAATGCCTCCGGGGACCTCTATTCGCAGGCGCTCGATCTCGCCGCGCAAGGCAAGCTCGACGAGGCCGGAACCATCCTGGCCGACCTGGAAAATGGCGGCTTCGGCGCCTATCCCGTGCTGGCGCGCCTGCGCAAGGCCACGCTGCTGGCCGACCAGGGCGATGCCGCCGGCGCGGTTGCCGCCTTCGATGCCGTCACCGCCGATACCGGCGCCCCGATGTCGCTTCGCGACATGGCCAGCCTGCGCGCCGCCTATTTGCTCGTCGATCACGGGTCCGCCGCCGATGTCGCCGCCCGGGCCGAACCGCTGGCCTCCGATACCAATCCCCTTCGGCTGCCCGCCCGCGAGGCGCTGGCGCTGGCGGCATGGAAGGAAGGGCGCTCCTCCGATGCGCTCAAGCTGTATCTGCAGATCGCTTCCGACACCGCAGCACCCCAGAACCTCAAGTCCCGTGCCGACATGATGGCGGAACTGATCCGGGGTTCGGGCGCCGGCTCCTAGTCCGCGGCCGATGAGCTTTTCCGTCGCCATTGTCGGTCGGCCCAATGTCGGCAAGTCGACCCTGTTCAACCGGCTGGTCGGCCGGCGCCTGGCCATTGTCGACGATACGCCGGGCGTCACCCGTGACCGTCGCGAGCACGATGCGCGGCTGATGGATTTGCGGTTCACCGTCATCGATACCGCCGGCCTCGAAATCGCCGGACCCGATGCGTTGGAGACGCGCATGCGCCGGCAGACCGAATCCGCCATCCGCGATGCCGATGTCATCCTGTTCATGATCGATGCGCGCGCCGGGGTCATTCCGGCAGACCAGGAATTCGCCGAACTCGTGCGGCGAAGCGGACGCAAGGCCGTGCTGGTGGCCAACAAGGCCGAATCGAAGGCGGCCGACGCCGGCACCGTCGACGCCTGGTCGCTCGGCCTCGGCGAACCTGTCGCCATTTCAGCCGAGCACGGTCTCGGCCTGTCCGACCTGCGCGACGCCATTGCCGACGCGGCCGGCCCGCACGCGGCCAGGCGCCTGTCGCAGGAGGAATTGGAGACCGCGGACGGCGAGGACATCGTCGATCCCGACGCCGAGGACGTGCCGGAATATGACGAGACGCGGCCGCTGAAGGTTGCCATCGTCGGCCGGCCGAACGCCGGCAAGTCGACGCTCGTCAATGCGCTGATCGGCGAGGACCGGATGCTGACCGGGCCGGAAGCCGGCATCACCCGCGATTCCATCGCCGTCGACTGGACATGGCGCGGCCGCCAGATCCGCCTGTTCGACACCGCCGGCATGCGGCGCAAGTCGCGCGTGCAGGAGAAAGTCGAGAAGCTCGCCGTGGCCGATGCGCTGCGCGCCATCCGCTTCGCCGAGGTTGTCGTGCTCCTGTTCGACGCCACCATGCCGTTCGAAAAGCAGGATCTGCAGATCGCCGACCTCGTGGTGCGGGAAGGTCGCGCGCCGGTGATCGCGTTCTCCAAGTGGGATCTCGTCGAGGAGCCGCAGGCCCGACTGGCCGAGTTGCGCGAAGCCGCCGGCCGGCTGCTGCCGCAGATCCGCGGCGTCCACACGGTCACGCTTTCGGCCGAGACCGGCCGGGGGCTCGACCGGTTGATGGAGGCCGTCGGCAATGTCCACCGCATCTGGAATCGCCGGACCTCCACCGGCCGCCTCAACCGCTGGCTCGAACAGGCCCTGGCCGCCCATGCGCCGCCGGCGGTGTCCGGACGGCGGCTGAAGATCAAGTACATCACGCAGGTCAAGACGCGTCCGCCCGGTTTCGTACTCAGCTGTTCCAGGCCCGATGCGATGCCGGAATCCTATGTGCGCTACCTGGTCAACGAACTGCGCGCCACCTTCGACATGCCGGGCGTTCCCGTGCGCATCATGTTGCGTGCGTCGGAGAACCCGTTCGCCGGCCGCGCCAAAAAACGCGATTGAGTCGCCCGCCTTAACCGTTGATCAAGGTTAATGCTTCACCTTCGGCGCATCGGTTGTTGCGTCCGGAGTCGGTTCGTGCGTTTTGTCGCTTCCCTGGCGGCGCGTTTCCCGCGTCGCGCCCGCCACGCCTATCTCGCTCCCGCCCTGTTCGGTCTTGCCGCGCTGTTGGCCACGCCAACGCCGGTGGCCATGCAGGACATGGCCAGCCTCGTCGCCGGCCTGGACGGGCCGACGCCGAACTGGGCGGCCACGCTGCGCACCGCGGTTGCCGGATCGGTGCATCGCGTCGAACTGCCCTTCGACAACCAGGCAGTCACCGGATCGATTTCCGGCGGCGGGATCACCGCTCCCGGTGTCGGCGACGTGGCGCTGGTGGCACGCAAGGGCGCCAGGGCCGACACGCCGGACGAGGCACGGGTCAACCGCGCCGCCAAGCAGGGACGGGTCACGCGCGTGGTGCCGGTGGCGCCGCCGCGCGCCTTCAACGCCGGAACCATCTTCAAGCGCACCTCCTCGCTGCTGCGGCCGGGGTTCGACGCCGACAAGGCCATGGCATTCTCCCGGCCGGCAATTGCCGGCAAGGAAGTGGAAATCGCCTCGGCCTTCCATGTTCATCGGGCCAGGGCCGGCTCCGATACGCGCGAGGTGCTGCTTGCCGCGCTCGTGTCGGACGACATGCCGGTGACGCTGGCCGCCTATGGCGACGCGGGCAATGACTGGTCAGCCGATTCGCCGTTCGAGGCCTTGCTGGGCGGAACCGACGCCAAGGCGAAGGCGCCGGTGACCAACATCGCGCCCGGCGATCATGCCTGGATGTCGAATCCGCTGCCGGCGTCGGCGAGCGGCGAACGCGAACAGCGCTGCCTGGCCGCGGGAATCTATTTCGAATCGCGCGGCGAGCCGGTGCTCGGGCAGGCAGCCGTCGCCCAGGTCATCCTCAACCGCGTCAAGAACCCGACCTATCCGGACACCATCTGCGGCGTCGTCTACCAGAACGAAAACTGGCGGAATGCCTGCCAGTTCTCCTTCGCCTGCGACGGAATCAAGGATCGCATCGAGAGCCCGTCGCACTGGCGCACCGCCGAGCGCGTGGCGGCGGCCGTCACCGAAGGCCGCATCTTCGTGCCCGAGGTGGGCTCGTCGACGCACTACCACGCCACCTACGTCCGGCCCCGTTGGGCGCGCACGATGGAACGCATGAAGAAGATCGGCCAGCACATTTTCTACCGCACCTATGGCGGCGGCTGGAGCTGATCTGCGAGAGGCCTGCGCCTTTTGACCAAAGGCGCATTGTCGCACTCGCCTATCTCTTTGAACAATATAGGCAAATTCGCTACCGGGCGCACCCGGCCCCTGCCTTGACGCGGCGGGGGCCTGAAATTATGGTGCGCCCGCATTCGACCGGGGCGGGTCCGTCGCCGGGGAGAGGGGTTGGAGCCGTTTCCAATGGCCGACAGACCGACCGATCCCGGCAACAAGGGCGCGCAAGGCGCGGATGACAAGGAACTCGCCCGCCGTCTGGAGCGACTGTCGCGCCGCCTCGAGGATGAAAATCGCGAGCAGGCCGAACGGGATGCGCCGGCGGTATCGACCGGGAACGCCGCGCTGGTGTTCCGGTTCGCCAGCGAGTTCGTCGCCGGGGTCCTGGTCGGCGGATTGATCGGCTGGGGCATCGACTGGTTGGTGGGAACATTGCCGATCTTTCTGATCGTGTTCCTGCTCATCGGCTTCGCGGCGGCCTTGACAAACATGGTCCGTGTCGCCAAGGCGGCGCAGGCCGGAGTGCCGGTCGGGCGGGATCTGCCTCCCGACAATGAGGACGAGGACGCCTGAGGCGTCGCATTCGAACGGAACAAGCGCCCGCTGGCGGCGCGAGATGGGACTTTTCAACGTGGCGACAGCAGCCGACACCGTCGATCCGATCCACCAGTTCCACATCAATTCCCTGTTCGATCTCGGCGAGATCGCGGGAATGAAGTTCGCCTTCACCAATTCGGCGCTGTTCATGTTCGCCGCCGTGGCGTCGGCGTTCCTGCTGCTGTGGTTCGGCTCCGCCAGGGCGGCGCTGGTGCCGGGCCGGCTGCAATCGGTGGCCGAGGAGCTTTATTCCTTCATCCACAATCTCGTCCGCCAGACCCTGGGCGAGGAAGGCATGGCGTTCTTCCCGTTCATCTTCTCGCTGTTCGCCTTCGTGCTGTTTTCCAATTTCCTCGGCCTGATTCCCTACTTCTTCACCGTGACGAGCCAACTCGTGGTGACCGGCGCGCTGGCGCTGTTCATCATCCTCATGGTCATCGTCGTCGGGTTCGCCAAGAACGGTATCGGCTTCCTCGGCCTGTTCGTGCCGCATGGCGTGCCCGGCGCGCTGCTGCCCTTCATTTCGCTGATCGAGATCATCTCGTTCCTGGCGCGGCCCGTCAGCCTGTCGCTGCGACTGTTCGGCAACATGCTGGCCGGCCACATCGTGCTGAAGGTGTTTGCCGGCTTCATCGTCGGCCTTTCCGGCCTCGGCCTCGCCGGCTGGCTCGGAGCCATCGGTCCGCTGCTCATGACGATCGCCATCACGGCGCTGGAAATGCTGGTGGCCTTTCTGCAGGCCTTCGTCTTCGCCGTCCTGACCTGCGTCTATCTCAAGGACGCGCTGCATCCGCATCATTGAGCAGGCAATTGCCTGCTTGCACCTAAACCGGGTTTCCCATCGCAAGGAGAAGAAAGATGGAAGCTGAAGCTGCAAAACTGATTGGTGCCGGCATCGCCTGCATCGGCATGGGCGGCGCCGGCATCGGCGTCGGCACGATTTTCGGCAACTTCCTGTCGGGTGCGCTGCGCAATCCGTCGGCTGCCCAGGGCCAGTTCACCAACGCGCTGATCGGCGCGGCGCTTGCCGAAGGTCTTGGCATCTTCTCGCTCGTCGTCGCGCTTCTGCTCATCTTCGTCGTCTGATCGGGTCGAACGTTCCCGCCGCCGACGTGCGGCGGGCGACCTTGATGCGATGAAGGCAGAGCCGGGGAGCAAACGCCGTGGCGAACACTGAACAGCAAGGCGCAGACCCGTCCGCCCAGCCGGCGGAAGCGGGGCATGACGCGCACGCGCCGGCCGACGCCGGACATGGGACCGTGGCGACGACGGAAGCCGGGCACGGCGCGGAGGCGCATGGCGCGTTTCCGCCCTTCGATGCCTCCACCTTCCCGTCGCAGATCCTGTGGCTGACGATCGCCTTCGGCCTGCTTTACGTGCTCATGAAGCGCGTGGCACTGCCGCGCGTCGGCGGGATCATCGAGGCGCGCAACAAGCGCATCCTCGGCGATATCGCCGAAGCCAACCGCCTCAAGGCCGAATCCGAGCAGGCTGCCGAGGCGTATGAAAAGGCCCTGGCGGAAGCGCGCGGCAACGCCGGAGCGATCGCCCAGAAGGCGCGTGAAGCGGCCAAGGCCGATGCCGATGCCGAGCGCGCCCGCGCGGAAGCCGCGGTCGCCGCCCGTTCCGCCGAGGCGGAGAAGTCGATTGCCACGGCCAAGGGCAAGGCGATGGGCGAAGTCGGTGCCATCGCCATCGAGACCGCCGAGAGCATCGTCAAGGCGCTTGTCGGCGGCGCAGCCACCCGCGCAGAGATCGAGAAGGCGGTGAAGACCGCCCTCGGCAAGTGAGGCCCAGCCCATGAACGCTACAAGCCAAGCCACGCTCTGGGTCTTCATTTCGCTGCTGATCTTCGTCGGCATCCTGATGTGGATGGGCGTGCCCGCGAAGATCGCCGGCATGCTCGATTCGCGCGCCGATCGCATCCGCAACGATCTTGAGGACGCCCGCCGCCTGCGCGAGGAAGCCCAGGCTCTGCTTGCCGAATATGCGCGCAAGCGCAAGGAAGCCGAGGAGGAGGCCGCCTCCATCGTTGCTGCCGCCAAGCGCGACGCCGACGCGATTGTCGAGGATGCGCGGCGCAAGTCCGCCGATTCGATCAAGCGCCGCACCGCCATGGCCGAGTTGAAGATCGCCCAGGCCGAACGCGACGCCGTCGCCGAGGTCAGGTCCGCGGCCGTCGACATCGCCGTCGAAGCGGCGCGGAAGGTGATCGCGGAAAAGAGCGGCAAGACCGCCGGCGACCTGTTCAAGGAATCGCTGGCCGCGGTGAAATCCCGCCTGAACTGATCCCGGCCAAAGAGCCGATGCACAGCGCCGCCTTCGGGCGGCGTTTGCAATTCGCGCCGCTTGCGGGCGGCGTTTGCATTTCATGGCCTGAGCGGCCGGAAACTCATCCGGTGCAGGCGGCGGGCAGGGCCGTGCGCCGCGATGGCGCCGATGTGCGCTGCCGTGCCGTACCCCTTGTGGACGGCGAACCCGTAGGCGGGGTGGCGCGTGCCGGCCACCGCCATCATGCGGTCGCGCATGACCTTGGCCACGATGGAAGCGGCCGCGATCGACACGCAGCGCTGGT
>JBATNB010000536.1:0-15547 GCA_049290135.1 Rhizobiaceae bacterium | reverse complement strand
TCGCTAGCCCACGCGCGGGCGATCCTGGAAGGCGCGCTGCAAGGCGGCGTCCCGGTGTGGCTTTCGGTGACGGTCGATGACGAGGATGGATCGCGGCTTCGATCCGGCGAGCCGACCGCAGACCTTTGCGCGATCGCCGCCGGCGGCGCATCGGCCGTGCTTGCCAATTGTTCGGCGCCGGAGGCGATGGCCGCCGCGCTCGATGCGCTTTCGGCCTGCGGCCTGCCCCGTGGCGCCTATGCCAACGGCTTCACCCGCATCACCAAGGACTTCCTCAAGGACAACCCGACCGTCGACAGTCTGAAACCGAGGCGCGATCTTGGCCCGGAGAACTACGCCCGTTTCGCCATGGAATGGGTCCGGGGCGGCGCGACCATCGTCGGCGGATGCTGCGAAACCGGACCGGCCCACATCGCTGAACTCGCCCGCGCGCTGAAGGCCGCCGGCCACACCATAGTCTAGGCTCATGACCCCTCCCTCGATTCCCGCTTCGGCCCGTGTCGTCATCATCGGCGGCGGCGTCTCCGGCTGTTCCGTCGCCTACCATCTGGCCAAGCTCGGCTGGCGCGACGTGGTGCTGCTCGAACGCAAGCAACTGACCTCGGGCACCACGTGGCACGCGGCCGGCCTGATCGGGCAGCTGCGCGCTTCGCAGAACATGACCCGCCTGGCGAAATATTCCGCCGACCTCTACGTGCGGCTCGAGGCCGAAACCGGCGTGGCGACCGGCATGCGCCAGTGCGGTTCCATCACCGTGGCGCTGACGGAGGAACGCAGGGAGGAGATCTTCCGCCAGGCTTCGCTGGCGCGCGCCTTCAACGTGGATGTGCGCGAGATCTCGCCGGCCGAAATCAAGGCAATGTATCCCCATCTCAATGTCGAGGACGCGGTTGCCGGCGTGCACCTGCCGCTCGACGGACAATGCGATCCGGCCAACATCGCCATGGCACTGGCCAAGGGCGCGCGGCAGAACGGCGCGCGGATCCTGGAGGGCGTCGCCGTCACGTCGGTGCTGAAGCGGGACGGCCGCGTTTCTGGCGTGACGTGGGCTTCTGGCGAGGAGACCGGCACGATCAACGCCGATCTGGTGGTCAATTGCGGCGGCATGTGGGGCCGCGATCTGGCGGCGCGGTCGGGCGTGACGCTGCCGCTGCATGCCTGCGAGCATTTCTACATCGTCACCGAGCCGATCCCCGGTCTCGGCCGGCTGCCGGTACTGCGGGTTCCCGACGAATGCGCCTACTACAAGGAAGATGCCGGCAAGCTCCTGCTCGGCGCCTTCGAGCCGAAGGCGAAGCCCTGGGGAATGGACGGCATCCCGGCGGATTTCTGCTTCGACCAGCTGCCGGAGGATTTCGGTCATTTCGAGCCGATCCTCGAGGCGGCGGTCAACCGCATGCCGGTCCTTGGTACCGCCGGTATCCAGACCTTCTTCAACGGCCCGGAGAGCTTCACGCCGGATGACCGCTACTATCTGGGCGAAGCGCCGGAACTGGCGGGATACTGGATCGCCGCCGGCTACAATTCGATCGGCATCGTCTCCTCGGGAGGCGCCGGCTTCGCGCTGGCGCAGTGGATGAATGACGGCGAGCCGCCGTTCGACCTGTGGGAAGTCGACATCCGCCGTGCCCAGCCGTTCCAGAAGAACCGGCGCTACCTGCGCGAACGCGTCACCGAAACGCTCGGACTGCTCTACGCCGATCATTTTCCCTACCGGCAGATGGCCTCGGCGCGCGGCGTGCGGCGCACGCCGCTGCATGACCGGCTGGCGGCGCGCGGCGCAGTGTTCGGGGAGGTAGCCGGGTGGGAGCGGGCCAACTGGTTTGCCAACCCCGGCCAGGAGCCGGCCTACCGCTATTCGTGGAAGCGCCAGAACTGGTTCGAAAACCAGAAGGCCGAGCATCTGGCGGTTCGGACCGGCGTCGGCCTGTTCGACATGTCGTCCTTCGGCAAGATCCGGGTCGAGGGCCGCGATGCCTGCGCGTTCCTGCAGCTAGTCTGCGCCAACGACGTCGATGTCGAGGCCGGCCGCATCGTCTACACGCAGATGCTCAACGCACGCGGCGGGATCGAAAGCGACCTGACGGTGACGCGACTTTCCGAGACGGCGTTCCTGCTCGTGGTGCCCGGCGCGACGTTGCAGCGCGATCTGGCGTGGCTGCGCCGCCATGTCGGCGAGCGTTTCGCCGTCATCACCGACATGACGGCGGCGGAGGCGGTGCTGTGCGTGATGGGGCCTGATTCCCGTGCGCTGCTGCAGGCCGTCAGCCCGGCCGATTTCTCCAACGACGCGCACCCGTTCGGGACAATGCGGGAGATCGAGATCGCGATGGGGCTTTGCCGCGCCCACCGCGTGACCTATGTCGGCGAGCTCGGCTGGGAACTTTACGTGTCGAGCGACCAGGCGGCCCATGTGTTCGACGCCATCGCCGAGGCCGGGGAAACAAGGGGCCTGAAGTATTGCGGCATCCATACGCTCGATTCCTGCCGGATCGAAAAGGCCTACCGGCATTTCGGCCACGACATCACCGACGAGGATCATGTGCTGGAGGCCGGCCTCGGCTTCGCCGTCAAGGCCGACAAGGGCGACTTCATCGGCCGGGACGCGGTGTCGCGGCGACGGGAATCCGGCCTCATGCGCCGCCTCGTGCAGTTCCGCCTGGACGATCCGGAACCGCTCATGTTCCACAATGAGGCCATCGTGCGCGACGGACGGATCGTTTCGACGATCACGTCGGGCAATTACGGCCATCATCTGGGCGCGGCCATCGGCCTTGGCTACGTGCCCTGCGAAGGCGAGAACGTCGAGGCCATTCTCGGCTCCAGCTATGAAATCGAGATTGCCGGCGTCCGCCACAGGGCGTCGGCCTCGCTCAAACCCATGTATGACCCATCCGCACAAAGGGTGAAATCGTGACCGAAGAACTCGAACGATCCGGCTCGCGCCGCACCGGCGGCCGCGCCGGGCGGGTCGCCGCACGCTCCCGTCCGCTCTCGGAGGATCTGCGTCCGGTTCGCGCCGGCCTCAGCGGCGGCGCCTATTCTCCGCTCAGCGCGGAGTCCGTCCAGCGCATTCATGCCGCCGCGCTCGACGCGCTGGAACAGATCGGCCTTGCCAACGCGCCGAAATCCGGAGTCGAGATCCTGACCGGGGCCGGGGCGATCCTCGGCGATGACGGGCGCATCCGTTTCCCGCGCAGCCTGGTGGAGGACATGCTGGCAGTCGCGGCGCGCGATATCACGCTGTTCGGACGCGATCCGGCGCATGATCTCCACCTGTCGGGGACCAGGGTGCATTTCGGCACCGCGGGCGCCGCCGTCCATGTCGTCGACGTGGAGAAGCGCGAATATCGCGAGTCGACTTCGAGGGATCTCTATGACGCCGCGCGCATCACGCATGCGCTCGACAATGTGCATTTCTTCCAGCGCGCGATGGTGTGCCGCGACATCGCCGACAATTATGAAATGGACATCAACACGCTTTACGCCTGCTGCGCCGGCACGACCAAGCATGTCGGCACGAGTTTTTCCGACCCGTCGCATGTGAAGGGATGCTTCGACCTCCTGCACATGATCGCCGGCGGCGAGGCGGCGTGGCGCGCGCGCCCCTTCGTGTCGAACTCGAACTGCTTCGTCGTGCCGCCGATGAAGTTCGCCGAGGAAAGCTGCATCTCGATGGAGCATTGCGTGCGCGAGGGCATGCCGGTGCTGCTTCTGTCGGCCGGACAGGCCGGCGCGACGGCGCCGGCGCCGCTGGCGACGGCGATCGTGCAGGCGGTGGCCGAGTGCCTTGCCGGCGTGGTCTATGTCAACGCCATGGTTCCGGGGTTCCCGGCGATCTTCGGCACATGGCCGTTCGTCTCGGACCTGCGCACCGGCGCCATGAGCGGCGGTTCCGGGGAACAGGCCTTGCTGACGGCGGGGTGCGCGCAGATGCACCGCTTCTACGGCCTGCCCGGCGGCGCGGCGGCCGGCATCGCCGATTCGAAACTGCCCGACATGCAGGCCGGCTGGGAGCAGGCGATCTCCAACGTGATGGCGGGACTGTCCGGCCTCAACATGGTCTACGAGGCCGTCGGGATGCATGCCTCGCTGCTCGGCTTCTGCATGGAATCGCTGGTGCTCGGCGACGATCTGCTCGGGCAGGTGCTGCGCTGCGTGCGCGGAATCGATGTCAACGAGGACAGCGTGTCGATCGAGACGATGCGCGATGTCTGCCTCGGCGGACCCGGGCACTATCTCGGGCACGCGCAGACCTTGCAGCTCATGCAGACCGAATATGTCTATCCGGCGGTCGCCAACCGCTCGAGCCCGAAGGAGTGGAACGAGAACGGGCGGCCGGACCTGATCGAGAAGGCGATCGAGCGCAAGAACCGGATCCTGCAGGAATCCAGCGCGCCGCACATCGATCCGGCGGTGGACGACGCCATCCGCAAGGCCTTCCGGATCCATTTCTGATCCGGAAGTCGGCGTTCAGGCCAGGCGGGCGATGATGCCGTCCTTCGCACCGAGGACGATCGTGGCGCCGTTCACGCCCCCGCCGAGGCCGGATTCCGCCAGCGCCACGAAGCGCCCGAGCCCGGGATCGAAGCTGACCGCGAAGCCGGACAGGTTGAAGGCGCACAACAGGCGCTCCGCGCCCTGCGCGCGCTCGAAGGCGACGACGCCGGCGGGCGCCTCGACGAACCGGATCTTGCCCCGGACCAGCGCGGGATGCGCTTTCCGGAAGGCGATGAAGCGCCGGTAGAAGGCCAGCAGCGATTCGGACCGCCCGCCCTGCGTATCGACGGCCAGCGCCCGGTGCGCCTCGGGGACCGGCAGCCACGGCCTGGCAGCGCTGAACCCGCCATTCGGGCTGTTGGACGACCAGACCATCGGCGTGCGGCATCCATCGCGGCCCTTGAACTTCGGCCAGAAGCGGATGCCGTAGGGATCGCGCAGATCCTCGAAGGCGATGTCGGCCTCCGGCAGGCCGAGTTCCTCGCCCTGATAGAGCGTCACCGATCCGCGCAGCGACATCAGCAGCGCCGCCATCACCGTGAGGTAGGCCCGCGGGTCCGCCTCGTCGGCCGCCCAACGCGTGGCGTGGCGCATGACGTCGTGATTGGAAAACGCCCAGCAGGCCCAGCCATCGGGCGCGGCGTTCTCGAACGCCTCCACGACCGCCCGCACGCGCGCGGCATCGGGCTTCTCCACCGACAGGAAGTCGAAGGAATAGCACATGTGCACCTTGTCGCCCCCGGACGTGTAGGCGGCGACGATCTCGAGGCTGCGCTGGTCGTCGCCGACTTCGCCGACCGAGGCGGTGGCGGGAAACTCATCGAGCACGGCGCGGAACCGTTTCAGGAAGTCGAGGTTTTCCGGCTGGCTCTTGTCATGGAGGTGATCCTGCCAGGTGTACGGATTGACCGATGGCGCGGTCGAAGCCATGCGCTCGTCTTCAGGCAAAGCGGGGTTGTCGGCAAGCGTGCGGGAATGGAAGTAGAAGTTGATGGTGTCGAGCCGGAACCCGTCGGCGCCGAGTTCGAGCCAGTAGCGCGTCACGTCGAGCACGGCCTCTTGGACATCCCGGTTGTGGAAGTTCAGGTCCGGCTGCGAGGCGAGGAAATTGTGCATGTAGTACTGGCGGCGCGACGTGTCCCATTCCCAGGCCGGGCCGCCAAAGATCGACAGCCAGTTGTTCGGCGCCGTTCCATCCGGCTCGGCATCGGCCCAGACAAACCAGTCCGCCTTCGGGTTGGTGCGATCGGCGCGACTTTCGCGGAACCATTCGTGCTGGTCGGACGTGTGCGAGATCACCAGGTCGATGAGCACCTTCAGGCCGAGCCGGTGGGCCTCGTCGACCAGATCGCGGAAGTCATCGATGGTGCCGAACTCCGGATCGACCGCCCGGTAGTCGGAAACGTCGTAGCCGAAATCCTTCATCGGCGAGGCGTAGAACGGCGAAATCCACACGGCGTCCGCGCCAAGGTCGGCAACGTGGCGCAGGCGCTGGCGAATGCCGCGCAGGTCGCCGATGCCGTCGTCATCGCTGTCCTGGAACGAACGCGGGTAGATCTGGTAGATGATCGCGCCGCGCCACCAGTCGCGATCGGAAGCGGTTTCACCGGAGTTCATCAGGGTGCGGGACGGCATCGGCGGCTCACCTCGGACTGTTGGTCCCGGCGCTACAGCGGCCGGAAGTGTTTCGACAGCTTCAGGCCCTGGGCCTGATAGTTCGAACCGATGCCCTGGCCGTAGAGCGTTCGCGGACGTGACCTCATCCGCTCATACACCAGGCGCCCGACGATCTGGCCGTGATCGAGGATGAACGGAACCTCATGGCTGCGCACTTCCAGGACCGCCCTGCTGCCGCGACCGCCGGAACCCGAATGGCCGAAGCCCGGATCGAAGAACCCGGCATAGTGGACACGGAACTCGCCGACAAGCGGGTCGAAGGGCGTCATCTCGGCGGCATAGTCGGGCGGGACATGCACGGTCTCGTCGGAGACGAGAATGTAGAATTCATCCGGGTCGAGCACCAGTTCGCGCCGGCCGCGGCCATCGATCGGCTCCCAGAAATCGAGCACGTCAAGCGCGCCCTTGCGGTCGACATCGATCACGCCGGTGTGGCGCTTGGCGCGGAAACCGACGCGGCCATCCTTGTCGCCCGAAAGGTCGATCGACAGCGCAACGCCGCCGCCCGATATCTGCGGATTGCCGCCGTCGACAAGGCGTTCGCTGGCGTTGAGGGCCTCCACCTCGGCCGTCGTCAGCAGCGGCTGGCCGACGCGCAGGCGCAATTGCGACAGGCGCGAGCCGGTGCGAACGATGATCGGGAACGTCCGCGGACTGATCTCGAGATAGGCCGGCCCATGATAGCCGGCGGGTGCCTTGTCGAACTCGCGGGCGTGATCGACCATGACCCGGGTGAAGATGTCGAGACGACCGGTCGAGCTTTTCGGGTTCATCGAGGCCGACACGCCGGGCGGCAGCGCCAGGAATTCCAGCACCGGCACCACATAGACGCAGCCCGTTTCCAGCACCGCGCCGGCGGTCAGATCGATCTCGTGGAGTTTCAGGCGTTCAAGCTTCTCGGCCACGGTGTGCCCGGGTCCGGGCAGGAACGACGCCCGCACCCGCCATGCGCGCGTGCCGAGGCGAAGGTCGAGGCTCGCGGGCTGGATCTGGTCGTCGTCGAGCGGGCGGGCGGCACTCAGCGTCCCGGCCGAAAACATCGCGGCAATCTCGTGGTCGGGCACGATCCCGGCAAGCACGGCGTGACCTCCTGCGCTTTCTTCCAGAACCGTTTACGGTGCCTGCCGATTGACGCAAGGCCGCCGGGTCGATAACAGGGGCTTATCCCGTGGTGATTTGCTCGACCAGCTTGCAGCCACGTAAAACAAATCGCTAAAGGGGTCGGGTTCCGGTGGACCGGCTCGCTTCAGCGCAGCCGGTTTTTGTTTGGGCCCGACGATGACAACACGCACCATTCCGACTTCCCTGCGCCCCGCTACCCGCATGGTTCATGGCGGGACCGAGCGCTCGCAGCATGGCGAGACCTCCGAGGCGCTCTTCCTTACCCAGGGCTTCGTCTATGACAGCGCGGAAGCCGCGGAAGCCCGTTTCAAGGGCGAGGAACCGGGCTTCATCTATTCCCGGTATGCCAATCCGACCACCCACATGTTCGAGCAGCGCATGTGCCTGCTCGAAGGCGCGGAGGATGCGCGCGCCATGGGTTCGGGCATGGCGGCGGTGGCGGCGTCCATTCTGTGCCAGGTGCGCGCCGGCGACCATGTGGTCGCAGCCAAGGCGCTGTTCGGCTCGTGCCGCTGGGTGATCGAGACGCTGTTGCCGAAATACGGCGTCGAAGCCACGCTGGTGGACGGCGCCGACCTCGACCAGTGGGAGCGCGCCATGCAGCCCGGCCGCACGCGGCTGGTATTCTTCGAGACGCCGACCAACCCGACCCTCGAAGTCTATGACATCGCCGCCATCAGCGCGATCGCGCACGCCGCCGGTGCGGTGGTCGTCATCGACAATGTCTTTGCGACGCCGGTGCTGCAGAAGCCGCTGGAGCTTGGCGCCGACATCGTCGTCTACTCGGCAACCAAGCACATTGACGGCCAGGGGCGCTGCCTCGGCGGGGTGGTGCTGTCGTCGAAGGACTGGATCGACCGCAACCTGCACGACTATTTCCGCCATACCGGTCCGAGCCTGTCGCCGTTCAATGCGTGGGTGCTGCTGAAGGGGCTGGAAACGCTGCCGCTCAGGGTGCGCCAGCAGACCGAGAGCGCGGCGCGGATCGCCGACTACCTCGCCTTGCATCCCGCCATTTCGCGGGTGAACTATCCCGGGCGCGACGATCATCCCCAGGCCGCCGTGGCGCGGCGCCAGATGAGCGCCGGCTCGACGCTCGTCTGCTTCGACGCCAAGGGCGGCAAGGCGGCCGCCTACGCCATCGAGAACGCGCTGCGCGTGATCCGCATTTCCAACAATCTCGGCGACGCCAAGAGCCTGATCACCCACCCGGCGACGACGACGCACAAGAGCATGGCCGAGGATGCCCGCCTCGCCGCCGGCATCTACGACGGCACGCTGCGTGTTTCGGTCGGCCTTGAGGACGTGGAGGACCTGCTCGACGATCTCGACCGCGCGCTACCCGCCGTTTCCTGAATGTGGCGCGAAGGCACGCTGCGCCGCGGAAATCCGCATTAGCGCCGTCAAGAGGCAGATCGCGGCGAAACCCCATGCCAGCACGGGAAACCAGGCCGGCGCCAGGCACATCAGTGAAAAGACGATGAGCGTCTCGCCGGCCTCGGCGAGGCCGCCGGTGAAATAGATCGACTTGTCGCCGCGCAGATCCGTCGTCAGCCCGCGTTTCTCCGCCAGCAGAGCGAAGCCGAGGAAACTGGCGCCGTTGACGTAGAACGCAGCGATAAGAGCCGCCGCCGGCAGGGCGAAGCGGGGATCGGCGACGGCGAAGCCCAGCGGAATCGCGCCGTAGAAAGCGAAGTCCAGCGTCAGATCGAGAAACCCGCCGAAATCGGTCTTGCCGCGCGCCCGGGCGATCTCGCCATCGAGCGCATCGGCGAGCCGGCTTGCCAGCAGGAGCGCCAGTCCGGCGACATAGGCGCCAAGGGCGATGGCGAACGCGGCGGACAGGCCGATGGCAAGGCCGGCCCAACTGACGGTATTGGCGGCGACCCCCGTTGGCAGCAGCAACGCGGCAACCTTCCTGACGAACGGGTCGATCCGCGCGCGCGCCCAGCCATCGATCATGTCATGCCCTTTCCCAAAACCCGCGCGGACCTTCCTTGACGCCGCGATCGCGTTCAAATCAATTCATCGCGTGAGGATGCCAATCATGTACAGCGCAGTCACCGACGGGATCGCCGTCACCGCCGAGCCCTTCTACCTGGAGGACCAGTCCGACCCGTCGGACAGCCGCTTCGTCTGGGGCTACCGCATCACGATCGCCAACAATTCCGCCGCGCAGGTTCAGCTCCTGTCCCGCCACTGGCGGATCGTGGATGCGAACGGCCGGATCGAGGAGGTGCGCGGCCCCGGCGTCGTCGGCGAGCAGCCGGTGATCGAGCCGGGCGGGCGCTACGAATATGCCTCGCGCTGTCCGCTTGCCACCGCGTCGGGCATGATGAGCGGCTCGTACACGATGACCGACGGCGACGGGCGGCGCTTCGCCATCGCCATCCCGGCGTTCTCGCTCGATTCTCCCGGACTCCGGCGCAGCCTCAACTAGTGGCGGATCGCGGCGCGGCGAATTCGGCCGGATCGAAACGGTATTCGGCCGAACAGAATTCGCACCGCGCCAGGATCGCGCCATCCTGGATGCAGTCGGCAATCTCCTCGGCCGTGAAGCCGCCAATGACGGCGCCGAGCTTCTCGCGCGAGCAGCGGCAGCGATCGGCGACCGCAACGCCTTCGAACACCCGCACGCCGCGTTCGTGAAACAGCCGGAAAAGCAGGCGCTCGACGCCGACTTCCGGGTCGGTCAGTTCATCGTCGCCGATGCTGGCGGTCAGCGCCGTCACCTCCGCCCATGCGTCATCGACCATGGACAGGGCATCCAAATCGTCGCCGTCGCCACCGGGGAGATCGGGAAGGCGAGCACGGTGGCGGTCCTCGGGCAGGAACTGGACCAGCAGCCCGCCGGCCCGCCACGCGTCGCGCCAGGCGCCATCGCGCTGCACGGAATGGCGCGCAACGGCCAGGCGAACATCGGTCGGGATCTGCTCGGACTGGCGGAAATAGGCGCGGGCGGCGTCTTCGAGCGACTGGCCCTCGAGCGCGACCAGACCCTGATAGCGCGTCGTTTGCGGCCCCTGATCGACGGTCATGGCCAGCGTGCCGCGTCCGATCAGTTCATCGGCGCGCACGACCGCCTTGAGCCGGGCGTCGTCATAGCGCGCGTAGGCCCTGATGTCTCCGGGCGTGGCGAGATCGACGACGAGCAGGTCAACCGGCCCGTCCATCTCGGCCTGGACCGTGAAACGCCCCTGGAACTTCAGCGAAGTCCCGAGCAGGACGGTCAATGTCACCATCTCGCCCAGAAGCCGGGCGACCGCGTCGGGGTAGTCATGCCGGGCAAGGATGCGATCCAGGGCCTCGCCGAGCTGGATCGCCCGGCCGCGCGCATCGAGCGCGTCGACCTGGAAGGGCACGGCCACGTCATCCCCGGCATGGCCGATCTCGCCGAGAGGACGGCGATCAGACACGCTGGCCGCCCGACAGCGCCCACGCCAGGATGGCCTTCTGGGCATGCAGGCGGTTTTCGGCCTCGTCGAAGACCACGGAATGCGGCCCGTCGATCACCGGATCGGTCACTTCCTCGCCGCGATGGGCCGGCAGGCAATGCATGAACAGCGCATCGGGCGCTGCCAGCGCCATCATCGCCTCGTTGACCTGGTAGGGCAGAAAGACATTGTGGCCGCGCGCCTTGTGTTCCTGGCCCATGGACACCCAGGTATCGGTCACGACGCAATCGGCGCCGGCGACCGCGGCCTTCGGCGCGTCGAACAGGGTGACGCGGCCGCCATTGGCCGCCGCCCAGTCCAGGACGTGCCGCGCCGGTTCGCTTCCTTCCGGCGTGGCGATGTTCAGGCGGAAGCCGAAGCGAACCGAGGCCTCGATCAGCGAGTGCAGCACATTGTTGCCGTCGCCGAGCCAGGTGAACAGCCGGTCGCCGACATGCCCGCGATGCTCCTCGAAGGTCATGATGTCGGCCATCAGCTGGCAGGGATGGCTGTCGTCGGTGAGCGCGTTGACGACGGGGACCGTGGCGTGGGCCGCCAGTTCGCGCATGCGGTCGTGCGACGTGGTGCGGATGGTGATGATGTCAACGTAGCGCGACAGCACGCGGGCGGTGTCGGCGATGGTCTCGGAGCGACCGAGCTGCATTTCCTGGCCGGTCAGCATGATGGTCTCGCCGCCCAGCTGACGCATGGCGACGTCGAAGGACACGCGCGTGCGCGTCGACGGTTTTTCGAAGATCATCGCCAGGAATTTGCCGGCAAACGGATTGGTGTGCTCGCCGGACTTCAGCAGTGCCTTGCGGCGACGCGCATCGTCGAGAATGGCCCGAAGCGTGTCCCCGTCCAGGTCCTTGAGATCGGTAAAGTGCGGCGGTTTGCGGGTCATGGCATGGTCCGTTAGGCCTCAGGCGGCACCTGACGCGAGGCGATGGCCGGCGGCATGGATGCGCGCCAGGCCGTCGCGGATTTCGTCGTCGCTGACGGTCAGCGGAGGAATGATGCGCACGACATTGTCGCCGGCGGGAACGGCGAGCAGCTTCTCATGGCGGAAGGCGGCATTGACGCGGGTGTTTTCCACCTTGCATTTCAGCCCGATCAGCAATCCCTTGCCGCGGACCTCCTCGAACACGCCGGGAAATGCGTCGATGACGGCCGACAGGCCCTGCCGGAAAAGCAGCCCTTTGTGCTCGACATCGGCCATGAATCCCGGTTCCAGCATAATCCGCAGGACTTCGTCGACCACCGCCATTGCCAGCGGATTGCCGCCATAGGTGGTGCCGTGAATGCCGGGCGTCATGCAGGCGGCGGCGGCTTCCGTGCCGAGGCAGGCGCCGACGGGAAACCCGCCGCCGATCCCCTTGGCGATCGCCATCAGGTCGGGCGTGACGCCGGCCCATTCATGGGCGAACAGCCGCCCTGTGCGCCCGGCGCCGGTCTGCACCTCGTCGAAGATCAGCAGCATGCCATGGTCGTCGCACAGCGTCCGCAATTCCTTCAGGAACGGGACAGAGGCTTCGCGGATGCCGCCCTCGCCCTGGATCGGCTCGATGAGGATGCCGGCCGTTTCCGGGCCAATCAGGCGCCTGACGGCCTCGATGTCCCCGAGCGGCGCCTGGTCGAAGCCGTCGACCGCCGGCCCGAAGCCCTCCAGATATTTCTTCTGGCCGCCCGCCGCGATGGTGGCGAGCGTCCGGCCATGGAACGCGCCCTCGAAGGTGATCAGCCGATAGCGCTCCGGGCGCCCGGCGGCGTATTGAAAGCGCCTCGCCGTCTTGATGGCGCACTCCAGCGCCTCGGCGCCGGAATTGGTGAAGAACACGCGGTCGGCGAAACTGGCCGCGACCAGCCGCTCCGCGGCCTTCCGCTGGCCCGGCACCTCATAGAGATTGGAGACGTGCCACAGCGTTTCGGCCTGGCGGGTCAGGGCCGCGACAAGGCGCGGATGCGCATGGCCGAGCGAATTGACCGCGATGCCGGCCGCGAAGTCGAGGTAACGTTCACCGTCCGCGGTAAACAGCCACGTGCCCTGGCCGCGCTCGAACGCCAGCGGCGCCCGCGCGAAGGTCTCGAAAAGCGGTGAAGACGGCATTGCGCCACCCTCCAGGCTGGTATGCGGCCGCGTTGCGACCCGTTTTTTCCGGCGGAACGAAAAAACCGCCCAACGGGCGGCCTCGGGAGAAACAATGCGCGATCCGCGTGGCGAAGTCAACGCGGCCGGACCGGCGCCGCAATGGCGCCAATCCCTGGGGAAAAGCCAAAAAAACCGATTCGCCGCACCCGGGGGACTCTTGTCACGGAGTCCTGCGATCATGTAGTTTCCGGGAAGCCAGTGTATCAACATATCGTACGGCGATCCAACCACGAGTGTATATGTGGTGTCCGTTTCCGGTCTCTTGTCCGGGGCGCACGGGTCGATTCAAGGCGATGCCGCCAGGGAGTCCGGTCAGCATGAATTGGACAGACGAACGTGTCGAACAGTTGCGCAAACTGTGGGCCGAAGGTCTGAGCGCCAGCCAGATCGCGCTCCAGCTCGGAGGCGTCAGCCGGAATGCCGTGATCGGCAAGGTGCACCGGCTGAAGCTCACCGGGCGCGGGCGCGCCACGGGCGTGGCGACGCGGACAAAGAAGGCGCCGAAGCCGGCGCCGATGCGGCCGGCGACTTCGCGGCCGGCCTCGTCCGGTCGCCCGGTTTCCATCGGCGCGACGGCGCTGCGGATCGATGCGGCGCCTGAGTTCGAAGTCGTTCACGCGCTGGCGCCGCTTACCGAAATCCCGACGCCGGTGCTGAAGAAACTCAAGCTGGTGGAATTGTCCGAGCGGACCTGCAAGTGGCCGGTCGGCGACCCGTTGTCGGAGGAATTCCATTTCTGCGGCAATGAATCGGGCGAGTCCGGGCCGTACTGCCGCTATCATGCGCGCATCGCCTACCAGCCGACTTCGGAGCGAAAGCGTCTGCGCTAGGTTGCCGGCAGGGGGCGCTCAGCGCCCTGCGCCGCCGATGGCATGGCTTTCATCGCCCTTGAGCCGCTCCGGGTCCATCGGTTGCCCGGTGGCCAGAAGATAGACCGATTCGGCGATGTTGGTGGCGTGATCGCCGATCCGTTCGATGTTCTTGGCGCAAAACAGCAGATGCGTGGAGGCGGTGATCAGCCGCGGATCCTCCATCATGTGCGTCAGCAATTCGCGAAACAGCGACGTGTACAGCCGATCGACCTCCTCGTCGCGGTCGCGCATGGCCCGCAGCCGGCTCGGATCGCGCACGGCGTAGGCATCGAGAACCGACTTGAGCTGCAGCATGACCAGTTCGGCAATGGCGCTCATGCCGTGGCCGTAGCCCTGCGGGCGGGTGACGGACGCCACGGCGGGCACGCGCTTGGCCACGCTCTTGGCAAGATCGCCGATACGCTCCAGTTCGGCCGCGATCCGCATCGCCGCGATGATCTCGCGCAGGTCCGCCGCCATCGGCTGGCGCCGGGCGATGGTGGCGACCGCCCGGTCATCGAGTTCGCGCTGCGCATCGTCGAGCATCGCATCGGAAGCGATGACCGCGGCCGCGGCTTCGCGATCCACTCGGACCAGGGCTGAAACGGCATTGGCGATCATGCGTTCGGCATGCCCGCCCATCGATGCGATCACCTCGTGCAGGCGATCCAGGTCGGCATCGAAGCCGCGAACGATATGAGAGGTCATTGGGAGTCCCCGCGTCTGCCCGTTTTCACAGGAGCGGCGATGTCACGCAAGATCAATGCGGCATAATCGGCTCAGGTTCCGGCGGGAAAATGCACCGTGAAGCACGATCCCTGGCCGACCTGCGAGGCGATGGCCAGGCGCGCGCCGTGCCGCTGCACGATATGCTTGACGATGGCCAGGCCAAGGCCGGTGCCCTTGGTCGCGCCCGATCCGCCATCGACCCGGTAGAACCGCTCCGTCACGCGCGGGACATGCTCGGCCGGTATTCCGGGTCCGTAATCCCTGACCTCCACATGCGCGCCTTCGCCATCCTCCGCCCGCACGATGGTCAAGGTGATGCGCCGGCCGGACGCACCATATTTCAGCGCGTTCTCGATCAGGTTCTCGAAGACCTGGGCCAGCTCGTCGCGGCTGCCGCTGACAAGGACGGGCGTGTCGGGAAACCGCCGCTCGATGGTGACCTCGTTCTCGGTCGCCAGTGGGCGCAACGCATCGGAGACCTGATCGACGATCTCGCGCAGGTCGATTTCGCCGGTCAGATCGAGCGGGCGCGTCTCGAGCCGGGACAGCGACAAAAGGTCGTCGACAAGGCGCGCCATGCGTTCGGTCTGCGCCTGCATGATGTCGAGGAACCGCGCGCGGGCATTCCTGTCCTCGCGCGCCGCGCCCTTCAGCGTCTCGACGAAGCCCTTGATGGTGGCCAGCGGCGTGCGCAGTTCGTGGCTGGCGTTGGCGATGAAGTCGGCGCGAATGCGGTCGATGCGGCGCAATTCCGAATTGTCCCGGACGGTGAGGAGAAAAAGCCCGGAGGGGGGCCCAAGCGGCGTGACGGTTGCCAGGAGCCAGCGCTCCGGCGGGCCGGGATCGACGAATTCGACGCGGCCGCCGGCGCCCGATTCCAGCGCCGTATCGATCAGCAGCCGAAGCTCGGGCGCCCGCAGGCGGACACGCGCCAGGACGCCGGCCGGCACCGGGCCGAACAGCGACACGGCGGCCTTGTTGACCTGGCGGATTTCTCCTTCCGGGGCGAAGGTGATCATCGGATCGGGCGCCGCGCTCATGATGGCGGCCGCATCCGGCATGATGCCTTCCTGGCCGGCGATGCT
>JBATNB010000535.1:0-3501 GCA_049290135.1 Rhizobiaceae bacterium | reverse complement strand
CGGCAAGGTCGACGCCGGCTTGCGCGGCGCCGATGCGCAGGCTGAAGCGCTCGCCGGGCGCCACGCCCAGCGCCTCGTCGGATCGCCCGGCGATGAAATCGCCGCTGCCGCCGTCGTAAAGATGCACCGAGTGATAGCGCGCCATGCGCCCCGTGCCCTCGAAGCGGAAGCTGTAGGGCCGTCCGGCGGCGTCGGCCGCCGCCAGCCCGATCACGCGATAGGAGGCACGCGTCTCCGGATAGAACGGAACCAGGTAAGGCATGCGGGCATCGATCGGCGGCGACCAGTGGCCGGTGCACTCGCCGCCCTCGCCGCTCGCCGCGCCCATCCACCAGGCCGCGCGGAACGAGGCGGCCAGAACCAGCGCCGGGTTCCAGGCATAGGCAAAGGCGGCGCAGGAAAGGAGCGCGGCCAGCCCGAGCAGTGCCGGACGAAACAGAGATTTCATCCCGGCATCCTGCGCGCGCTCCGGCTATTCACGATCGGTCCGCCCCGGAACCGCGGCGGATCAATCGTCGCGATAGACCTTCTCGCGGCGCTCATGGCGCTCCTGCGCCTCGATCGACAGCGTCGCGATCGGGCGGGCATCCAGGCGCTTCAGCGAAATCGGCTCGCCGGTCTCCTCGCAATAGCCATAGGTGCCGTCCTCGATCCGGGCGAGCGCCGCGTCGATCTTGGAGATCAGCTTGCGCTGGCGGTCGCGGGCGCGCAGTTCGATGGCGCGGTCGGTTTCCGACGAGGCCCGATCGGCCAGGTCCGGCAGGTTTGCATTGTCCTGCTGCAGGGCATCAAGCGTTTCGCGCGCTTCCTTCAGGATGTCGCTCTTCCACTGCACGAGCTTGCCGCGGAAATACGCCCGCTGCCTTTCGTTCATGAACGGCTCGTTCTCAGAGGGAATGTATTGGGCGTTCGCCGCGTCCTTCATTCCGATTCCCCTCCCGGTCGAAAGTGGCGGCCTTATATTCCGCGCGGCGGAGGCGCACAAGCCTTGCCGCGCAGCGCGATGCGGCCGGGGCGCGAGCCGCTTGCGCCGGTGTTCTCCCGGGGCTATCCGAAGGGAGGCGCGGCTGTTCGCGTCGCATTTCGCGGAGTCTCCATGGCGCTGCTCTACCTGCTCCGCCACGCCAAGGCGCAGCTTGCCCTCCCCGGGGTGCGCGATTTCGACCGCCCGCTGTCCGGCCTCGGCGCGGCGCAGGCCGAGGAAACCGGCCGCATGATGGCAGCCTCGTCGTGGCGCCCGGACCGCATCCTGTGCTCGCCGGCGACGCGCACGCGCCAGACGCTGGACGGCGTCCGCCTCGCACTGCGCCTGCCCGATGATGCCATCGCCTTTGACCAGAACCTCTATGGCGGCGATGCCGGCCTCTACATCGAGGCGATCCGCGCCCATGCCGGCACCGAGGCACTGCTGATTGTCGGCCACAATCCGATGATCGAGGATGTGGCGTGCGATCTGGCCACCGCCGGCGACCCCCGCGCCATGGACCGGCTGCGCAGCGGCGTCCCGGTCTCCTCGCTCGCCGTGATCGCCTTCGACGACGGGCTTGGCCGCGCCGGACACGGGCTCGGCACCCTGGTCGACTTCAGGACACCGCAACTGCCCTGACGGGCGAACCCGGTGACATCCGCTCGGGCGCAACCTATATGCGCGCAAGCCGCAATCTCGGGGAGGCCAAACTGGCAAGCCTGACCACATGGCGCGATGAAGCGCTGATCGTGATGGACACGATCGCCGACCGCGCCCAGGGCCTCGTCAATCCGTCCATCCGGCTCGGGGTCACCGGCCTGTCGCGCGCCGGCAAGACCGTGTTCATCGCCGCGCTTGTCCACAATCTGCTGCATGGCGGCCGCCTGCCGCTGTTCGAGGCCCGCCGTTCCGGCCGGATTTCGCGCATCGCGCTCGACCATCAGCCCGACGACGCCGTTCCGCGCTTCCAGTATGAGGAGCATGTCCGCCAACTGGTCGAGGAACGCCTGTGGCCGGACTCGACCCGCGCCATCTCCGAACTCCGCCTGGTCATCGACTTCGAACCCCGGTCGCGCTGGTCGCGCATGCTGTCGGCCGGGCACATGGCGCTCGATATCGTCGACTATCCGGGCGAGTGGCTGCTGGACCTGCCTTTGCTCGGCAAGGACTATGCCGAATTCTCCGCCGAATCCTTTGCCCTGGCCAACGAGCCGGGCCGGGCCGACGTTTCCGGCGAATGGCGGGCGCTGGCCGCGTCGGTTTCCGCCGATGCCCCGTTCGACGAGCGCGACGCGGCACGCCTGGCCGCCGGGTTCACCGCCTATCTGCGCGCCTGCAAGGCCGATCATCTGGCGCTCTCCACCCTGCCGCCGGGCCGGTTCCTGATGCCGGGCGACCTTGAAGGCTCGCCGGCGCTGACTTTCGCGCCGCTGCCCGCCCTTGGCGACGCGCCGGCGCCTTCCGGCTCGCTGCGCGCCATGTTCGAGCGGCGCTACGAGGCCTACAAGACCCATGTGGTCAGGCCGTTCTTCCGCGAGCATGTCGCCCGCCTCGACCGGCAGATCGTGCTGATCGATGCCATGCAGGCGCTCAACGCCGGAAACGACGCGGTTGCCGACCTCGAACGCGCGCTCGGCGACATCCTGACCTGCTTCCGCCCCGGCGGAAACGGGCCGTTCACCGCATGGTTCCGCCACAGGATCGACCGCGTGCTGATTGCCGCCACCAAGGCGGACCACATCCACCACGACAATCATGACCGCCTGGAGCGCCTCGTCAGGCGGCTGGTCGAAAAATCGGCCGCCCGTGTCGGCCTGGCCGGCGCACGCGTGGAGACGCTGGCGCTCGCCGCGGTGCGGGCAACCCGCGAAGGCACCGCCCGCCATGGCGGCGACACCTTGCCCGTGATCATCGGCACGCCGATCGCCGGCGAGGAAATCGGCGGCGATCGCTTCGACGGGCGGACCGAAACCGCCATCTTTCCCGGGGACTTGGCGGCCGATCCTGAATCGACGCTGCAACAGGGCGCGACCGTCAGGTTCGTCCGCTTCCGTCCGCCGAAACTCGAACACGATGACACCGGACGTGCCCTGTCCCTGCCGCACATCCGGCTCGACCGGGCCATCGAATATCTGATCGGAGACCGCCTCGCATGACCGCGCCGCGCCAGCCGATGGCCTTCAGGATCGATCCGCCGGCGGAAAAGCCGCGCTCCGGGCCTGCCGCGACGACGCCGCGACCGGCGCGAAAACTGCCGCCGGCCATGGTCGTTCCGTCGGAAATCGACGTGTTCGCCACCGAAATGGAAGCGGCGGTGCCGGCCGCGCCGCCCGCGTCGCGCAGGCGCGGGATGGCCACCGTGTTTCTTGGCGCCGTCGGCGCGCTCCTGTCGCTGGCCTTCGGGCTCTGGATCGACGGGCTGGTGCGCGATCTCTTCGCCCGGGCGGACTGGCTCGGCTGGACCGCGCTGGCGCTCGTCGGCATCGCCGCCGCGGCGTTTCTCGCCATCGTGGCGCGCGAGGCCGCCAGCCTCA